>JACPYR010000089.1 GCA_016195965.1 Nitrosomonadales bacterium
ACCGGATCCCAGAACCACCAGCCGCCCCAGCCCAGTTCATAATACGCCCACCAGCTGCCCAACATCACACCGATGGTGAGAAACACCCATGCCACGGTAGTCCAGGGGCGCGACCAACGCGCCCAGGTGGCGTCCAGCTTGCCGCCCAGCAGCGCGGCAATCGCAAACGCAAACGCAACCGAGAAGCCCACATATCCCATGTACAGCATAGGCGGATGGATCACCAGACCAGGATCCTGCAGCAGGGGATTCAATTCCCGGCCGTCGGCTGCGGCTGGCAATAAGCGATCGAACGGATTTGAAGTCAGCAGCATGAACAAGATGAAACCCACCGCGACCAATCCCATCACGCCCAGCACACGTGCGACCATTTCATCCGGCAGATGTTTGCTGAATATCGCAACGGCTGAGGTCCAAACAGACAAGATCAACACCCATAGCAACAGCGAGCCTTCGTGTCCTCCCCAAATTGCGGCAAAACGATATTGCAAGGGCAATTGCGAGTTGGAATGCTCCGCGACATACATCACGGAAAAATCATTATGGAGAAAGGCGTTGGCAAGGGTTGCAAACGCCAGTGCAATAAACACGAACTGGCCGAAAGCCAAAGGTCTGGCCGCCCCCATCAACACCGGATTGTTTCGGGCGGCGCCCAGTATAGGCAACACCCCTAGAGCAAACGCCAGGAACAGCGCAATGATTAATGCAAAATGACCGAGTTCTGGAATCATGTCAGGCCTCTCAAGTAATTATTTGGCAACTGGTGCACTGGCAGCCGCATTGCTGGCTGCATTTGCGGCATCGGCTTTTTTCAAGGCGTCGGCTGCTTCTGGCGGCATGTAATTTTCATCATGCTTGGCCAGCACTTCCTCGGCATGCATGACACCATCCGCCTCTACCTTGCCTTGCGCCACGACGCCCTTACCCTCTTTAAACAAATCAGGAAGAATACCTTTATAGGTAACGGGTATTTTTTTATGCGTATCGGTAATCACAAAGTTTGTCGTCAAACCATCCTTGTCGCGTTTGATGCTGCCCTCTTCGACCAAACCGCCGATACGGAAGCTGCGGCCTTGCGGAACCTCGTTATTAAATACCTGTGTCGGGGTGAAATACAGATTCACGTTCCCCCTCAGCGAATACAACACCAAGCCAACGGCTAGAGACACCCCCGCCACACCCACTGCAATAAACGCAAATCTTTTCTGACGTGGCTTCATTTATTCTTCGACCCCTGCATTACGCAGCAGGCGAACCTGCTGCAAAGTGATTTTCCGTTTATGTCTCACCATTGCCACTTCCACCACAAAAATAATAAATGCAACAGCATAGGAACCCAACCAAATATAGGTAAGGGGGTTTTCCCTCATCCAGATATCCAAATTCATTGCTTCACCTCCGGTAATTCGGCAACCCAAGCAGTATTCCGCTCACGCTCCAAAATGATACTGCGCACCCGCGTCAATACAACAGCTGCCGCATACAGCCAGCAAGCCGCCAGCATCGTGAACATAGCTTGCTGCATCGCAACATGCATGGACGTTCCGGTAAATTTGATCGTGGAACCCTGATGCAGGGTATTCCACCACTTCACCGAGAAATAGATGATAGGGACATTCACCGAACCGACGATCGCAAGCAGCGCAGCCGCACGATCGGCACGCCGCGGATCATCTATCGACGCGTGCAACGCGATAAATCCGAGATACAGGAACAGCAGTATCAATTCCGAGGTCAGGCGCGCATCCCACATCCACCAAGCGCCCCACATCGGCTTGCCCCACAGCGCGCCAGTCCACAGTGAAATAAAGGCGAACAGCGCACCGGTCGGGGCAATCGCGCTGGCCATCATAGCCGATAAACGGGTTTTGAAAATCAAACCCAACGCCGCGTAACCCGCCAGAACCAGGTAAAGAAACATGGACAGAATGGAAGCCGGCACATGAATGAAAATGATGCGGTAGAACTCTCCCTGCTGAGCATCTACAGGCGCAACATAGAATCCTATATACAAACCGATCGAGAATAAAATAACAGCCGAAACTGCTAACCACGGAATCAATTTGCCTGCCAAACCATAAAAGGTAGTCGGTGCGGAATATTTGAACCAGTTAATTGCCAACTTATCACTCCATTGAAATTTGCAACGCTTTCGCAGTCACCCACGGGGTGAATACCAAGGCCAACACAAACAAGGCACCCAGCAAGGACAGGTGTGATGCTATACCCAATCCGCTCGATGCTGCTTCAACCGCTCCCGCGCCAAAAATCAGCACAGGAATACACAACGGCAAGACCAACAATGACAACAACACACCACCACCGCGCAATCCCAATGTCAGCGCCGCACCGATCGCTCCCAGCATGCTGAGTATCGGCGTGCCCAACAACAAACCCATGATCAACACGCCCAGCCCCTGCGCTGACATGTCAAACTGCAAACCCAGCACCGGAGCCATCAATACCAACGGCAAACCGGACACCATCCAGTGCGCTGTCATCTTACCCAGCACCAGCATGGATAAAGACTGCGGAGCCAACATCATCTGCTCCAGCGTACCATCCACATAGTCCGCCAGAAACAACCGCCCCAGCGACAGCATCGAAGACAGCAAAGCCGCCACCCACAGCACACCCGCAGCCATCTTGCGCAGCATTGCCATTTCCGGCCCGACACCCAACGGAAACAGGCTGACTATCATAACGAAAAAAACCAGTGTTGTCAGCACATCTGCACGGCGCCGCATCGCCAGCACCAGATCGCGCCGGATCACCAACACCAGCAAACTGAACATGGTGGTTTTTTTCATAGACAGATGACCTTCATCACAAAGATCATCATGATAGCGACAAAGTGCGCATTTCTATCCCCGCCACCTGCAATGGCTGGTGCGTGGTAAAAATCACCATCCCCTGCCGCGCCAAATGTTCCGCAATCAAATCCTGAATCAATTCCACGGCTCCGACATCCAGTGCAGCCAAAGGTTCGTCTAATATCCACAGCTTGGCATCGCTGACCAATAAACGCGCCAGCGCAACACGCCGCCGCTGGCCTTGCGAAAGCACCTTGGTCGGCAATATCTCCCGCCCGCGCAAACCCATACGACGCAAAGCAGCCAGCGCTTCTTTCTCATCCAGTTCAACGCCTGACAAGCCAGCCGAAATGCGCAAATTCTCCAGCGCACTCAATTCATCCTTGATCGCATTCAAATGACCGAGGTACAACATCTCGGCGTAGTAATCCTCATCCAGCTCACGGGTACTCTCACCGCGCCAGATAATATCCCCCTCATCAGGCAGCAAAAAACCGCACAGGGTACGCAGCAAACTGGTTTTTCCGCTGCCATTCGCGCCCTGCACTTGCATGATCTGCCCAATCTCCAAGGAGAAATTCAGTCCGCTGAACAAACGATGATCGCCGCGACTACAAGCAAGATTGCTGACTTCCAGCATGAAGAGGAACCTGAAATTTGACTCGGCCGATTATATACGATTGCGCCGGAACGTGACAACGCCCAATCGCCCCACCCAATCGCCAAGACCATCCTTACGTAAGTGTTACCCGTCACTCTCCGCCCTAAATGCCTGAATGAGCCAACCACAAACCGAATTATGCAAGCCGCCAGACTTTTAATGCCTCTGTCCAGCATCGACAGGTTATAATTGCGGTATTTTATGATCAACCTTTCACAAAGGAGCAACATGGGATTTTTGGCCAACAAACGTATTCTGATTACCGGCATGATTAGCCCCCGGTCGATTGCTTACGGAATCGCCCAAGCCATGCACCGCGAAGGAGCAGAACTCGCGTTCACTTTTCAGGGCGAGCGAGTACGCGATCGACTGCTGGATTTGGCCAAAGAATTTAACAGCGAACTGATTTTTCAGTGCGATGTCGGCAGCGACGAAGAGATCAACCAGCTGTTCGTCGACTTGAAAAAACACTGGGATGGTTTCGATGGTTTTGTACATGCCATCGGCTTCGCTCCCAAAGAAGCGTTAGATGGAGAATTTCTGGATGGCTTCAGTCGCGAATCGTTCCGCATCGCGCATGACATCAGCGCCTATAGTTTTCCCGCGATGGCCAAAGCTGCACTACCGATGATGCAAGGCCGCAAGGCGTCCCTGCTGACCCTTAGCTACCTGGGTGCCGTACGCACGATGCCTCACTACAACGTAATGGGATTGGCAAAAGCCAGCCTGGAAGCGAGCGTGCGTTATCTGGCAATGCAATTGGGCCAGCAAGGAATACGTGTGAACGGAATCTCCGCCGGGCCTATCAAGACTCTGGCCGCATCCGGAATTGGCGACTTCAATAAGCTGCTCCGCTACAATGAAAAGCATGCTCCGCTCAAACGTAACGTCACCATTGAGGAAGTCGGCAATGCCGCCGCTTTCATGTGCAGCGACCTGGCCAGCGGAATCACCGGTGAAATTACCTACGTGGACGGCGGATTCAACACCACGGCTTTGGGCACTACCGACGCCTGATCAGGATTCTCACCCACAAAAAACGCCACTCGTAAGTGGCGTTTTTTTGCAGTCTCGAAAACCGGGACTGCGAAACCCAGGACTGCGAAACTAAGGCTGCGGAGAAACTTTTTCCGGCAGATTCGACTTGATTGTCGCCTGTTGTTTAGCATCAGCCATATAAGCTCGGGACATTTCCTCGCCAGTCAATTGCCGCAACTGTTGCGCATAACTTGAACGCTTTTGCTCGCTGATTGCGTCACCCTCTTTGACCGCATCAATACGCACTAGCATGTAACCGTTTTGCGCCGTTTCAGCGCCGACAAATTGCGGAAGCTTGGTTACACTCGCCTGGAATATTTGCCTTACCAAACCCGCATCCAGCGCACCACGTTGCGAGCGGGTGACGCTCTGCGCAGGGCCCCAACTAAGCGCAACCTTATTGCCGCCCTGCAACTGCTCCAGCATCGCCTTACCCTGCTTGACTGCCAACTCCAATGCCTGCTGGCGCTGCAACTTCTGGCTGATCGCCTCTTGCACTTCGCTCAAGGGAAGCACTGAAGCCGGCTTGTATTCGGCAATACGCGCCGCAACCAACGTGTTCGCCGCAACCTCAATCGCCGCAGTGTTACGCTTATTTTTAATTATTTCATCATTGAAAATCGCCTGCAGCATTTTTGCGGTCCAAGGTGTGCCCGCCGGGCTCCCTTTGCTCAACCATCCACTATGCTCGATTTTTGCGCCCACCAAGTCAGCCGCAGGCTTCAAAGTATCACTTTGTTCATAAACTGCATTGCTGAATTTTTCCGCCATTTCCGCAAACATGTCCCCGGCTTTTTGTTTGCGCAGTTTATTTTCGATTTCTCCACGTGCCTTATCGAAGGACAGCACCTTAGGCGGATTAACAGCAATCAGCTTGATGATGTGATATCCGAAATTCGACTTCACCAGCCCGCTGATTTCGCCCACCTTCAAAGCAAAGACTGCATCATCGAATGGCTTGACCATCATGCCACGCCCAAAAAAACCCAGATCGCCACCGTTGGTGGCGGAACCCGGGTCTTGCGAATTCTTCTTAGCCAACTCGGCAAACGTTGCCGGACTCTGCTTGAGTTGCGCAAGCAATTGCTCAGCCTTGGTCCTGGCCGCATCCTGCTCAGCCTGTGACGCGCCTGCCGCAATCAAAATATGCGCCGCATGACGCTCTTCGGAAGTGCCGAAATCACTCTGGTGTTCGTCGTAATACTTGCGCACATCTTCCTTGCTCACCTCTGCCTTGGCCTGCAAGTCATCCACCGAAAATTTCACATATTCAACTTTAGCCTGCTCTTGGACCTGGAACGCATTTGAGTTTTGTTCGTAATATTTTTTTATCTCGGCCTCATCCACCTTTACCTGCGACATATATGTCTGGATGGATACCGGCGACACACTCACGATTCTCTGCTGCTCGTTCAAGCGGATAACATTATCGGTGACACTGTTTGCCGCAAAACCATTCTGGGCATAAGCATTCTGCATTTGTTGGCCGAGCAAATCGTCACGCACTCGCGCTTCAAACATCAACGGCGACATGCTCTTGCTGGCCAGCGCTGACTCATAACGTTTCTTATCGAATTTCCCACCGTCCTGAAAAGCCTCGATGCCCGCAATCAACTGAGCTACCTGATCGTCTGGCACGACCAGTTTCGCCGCCTTGGCACGTTCGACCAGCAAATGCTGAGAAATCAGATTGTCTAACACGGCACGGCGCATTTCGGGATTGTCGAACATCGACGCATCAAAATTAGCCCCCAGTTGCTGGCGTAACCTTTCTTGTTGCTGGAGCAGGGTATTCTCGAACTCCTGCTGAGTAATTTTATCGCCGCTTACCGTAGCAATCACACCTGCTGAATTACCCGCTTTGTCATATGAGCTCACCCCCCATAACGCAAACGGCAAGATAATGACTGCCAGTACGATTTGTACCAGCCTTTTATTTTCATGCACGAAATCAAACATAGCGATGCCATCCAACTATTGATTTAAAAAACAGATGAAAAAAGGCGAACATTACGTTCGCCTTGATTTGGCGGAGTGGACGGGACTCGAACCCGCGACCCCCGGCGTGACAGGCCGGTATTCTAACCAACTGAACTACCACTCCAAAACCTTGGTGGGTGCTGAGGGGATCGAACCCCCGACATTCGCCTTGTAAGGGCGACGCTCTACCAGCTGAGCTAAGCACCCAAGAAAGACCGCTAGTTTACAGCATCCTTTAAACCTTTGCCAGCGCTAAATTTCGGAACCTTAGCTGCCTTGATCTTGATCGTCGCACCAGTGCGAGGATTGCGGCCATTGCGCGCAGCGCGCTTGCCTACTTTAAACGTACCGAAACCAACCAGGCTCACTGTATCACCCTTTTTCAGCGCCTTCTTGATGGTGTCTACAGTCGCATCCAGCGCACGGGCTGCGGCTGCTTTAGAGATATCAGCGGATTTTGCAATTGCATCAACCAATTCAGATTTATTCACGTAAGTCCCCTTTGCGAATGATTAATTAAACAGGAAAAGCCCTGCAAAGCCTTTATATCAAGGCTTCGCAGCTTTGGTCAAGTTATTACTAAAATTATTTTTATGTTGCGTGACCACAATTCAAAATCATAATAATTTTGCTTAATGCTTGGTCACTACGGTCGAATCCGGGCGTGCCGCATCGCCGGATAACGCGACAACCACAACCTTTTCAGGCGCGTCAACAAGCGGCTCCGGCTTGCGCTCAAGAGCCATCTCAAATACCTGATCTATCCATTTAACAGGATGAATATCCAATTTATTTTTGATGTTATCGGGTATCTCGGCAAGATCCTTGGTATTTTCCTCGGGGATCAACACGACCTTGACGCCACCACGCTGCGCCGCAAGCAGCTTTTCCTTCAAGCCACCTATCGGCAATACCTCGCCGCGCAATGTTATCTCGCCGGTCATAGCCACATCGGCACGCACCGGAATACCAGTCAACACCGAAACCATCGCGGTACACATGCCCACCCCCGCACTCGGCCCATCCTTGGGAGTCGCACCTTCCGGCAAGTGGATATGCAAATCGTTCTTCTGGTAAAACTCTTCATCTATCCCCAAACGCTTAGCGCGGCTGCGCACCACACTCAACGCCGCCTGGATAGATTCCTGCATCACCTCACCCAGCTTGCCTGTAGTGGTAATCTTGCCTTTACCGGGCAACACGGCCGCCTCTATCGTGAGCAACTCACCACCCACTTCCGTCCAGGCAAGACCGGTCACTTGGCCGACTTGGTTATTTTTCTCGGCAACACCATACGAATGGCGGCGCACGCCCAGATATTTATCCAGATTGCGCGAATTGATGGTCACTTTGGCATCGCGATCCTTCAACGAAAGCGCTTTCACCACCTTGCGGCATATCTTGGATATTTCACGTTCCAGGCCGCGCACCCCCGCTTCACGCACGTAATAACGCACGATATCGCGCAGCGCACTTTCCGAGATACTGATTTCTTCCGGCTTCAAACCATTATTCTTGAGCACTTTGGGCACCAGATAGCGCGTGGCAATATTTATTTTCTCATCTTCCATATAACTGGAGACATGAATAATTTCCATACGATCCAGCAAGGCATCCGGAATATTCAGCGTATTAGCCGTCGCCACGAACATCACTTCAGACAAGTCATATTCGACCTCAACATAATGATCGACGAACGTACTGTTCTGCTCCGGGTCGAGTACCTCCAGCAATGCGGAAGATGGATCGCCGCGCATATCCATACCCATCTTATCCACCTCATCAAGCAGGAACAGCGGGTTCTTCACCGCAACCTTGCTCATGTTCTGCAGAATTTTCCCGGGCATCGAACCGATATAAGTACGGCGATGACCGCGAATTTCCGATTCGTCACGCACACCGCCCAACGACATGCGCACAAATTTACGGTTGGTAGCGCGAGCGATAGATTGCCCCAGCGAAGTTTTTCCCACACCGGGAGGACCCACCAAGCACAGGATAGGAGCTTTCATTTTATCCATGCGCTGTTGCACTGCCAGATATTCCAAAATACGTTCTTTGACTTTCTCCAGACCATAGTGATCCTCTTCCAGCACCACTTCGGCCTTTTTCAGATCGGCGCTTATTTTGGTCTTTTTCTTCCAAGGCAAATTCATCAGCACATCGATGTAATTGCGCACCACAGTCGCCTCGGCTGACATCGGCGACATCAAACGCAGCTTCTTCAACTCGGCCTCAGCCTTGCCACGCGCTTCTTTCGGCATGTGTGCAGCCTTGATTTTCTTTTCCAACTCGTCAAAATCGGTGCCTTCTTCGCCGTCGCCCAACTCTTTCTGTATCGCCTTGACTTGCTCGTTCAAATAATACTCGCGCTGGCTCTTCTCCATCTGACGCCGCACCCGACCGCGGATACGCTTCTCGACTTGCAGGATATCGATCTCGCCTTCCAACAACCCCAGCAAATGCTCCAGGCGTTTACGCACGCCAAAAATCTCCAGTACCTCCTGCTTCTGCTCCAGCTTGAGCGGCAAATGTGCCGCAATGGTATCGGCCAGGCGACCGGCATCATCAATGCCAGCTAACGATGTCAGGATTTCCGGCGGGATTTTTTTGTTGAGCTTTACATACTGATCGAACTGAGCGATCAACACCCGGCGCATCGCCTCAGACTCGCTGTCCGTGCCGTCCTCGGCAGGCACGATCTGCACTTCAGCATCAAAATGCGATTTGGCATCATATACTCGCAGTACGTTGGCGCGTTGCGTGCCTTCGACCAACACCTTTACCGTACCATCCGGTAACTTCAACATTTGCAGGATATTAGCCATGCTGCCGATCGCGTAGAGATCGTCCGTACCGGGATCGTCCTTGGTTGCGGACTTCTGCGCCACCAGCGCGATACTCTTGCCAGCCTCCATCGCCGTCTCCAGCGCCTTGATTGATTTGGAGCGACCAACAAACAGCGGAATCACCATGTGCGGAAATACGACGACATCGCGCAAAGGCAGCAGCGGGTGCAAATTACTAGTAATAGTGCTTGGAATATCTTGTTCTAACATGGCAATAACCTCTCAATTAAGTGTGAAGTTAGATGGGGATGACCTGAAATAATTCAAGCAACCCCATCGGGACAAGATAAAGAGCGCGCAGAAACGGCCAGATTAGGCCGCCTTGTGGGTATCCGCATATATGATGATGGGTTTAATTTCCCCTGTCATGCCGGTTTCATCCAGCACAACTTTACTGACATTATCCATGGAGGGCAAATCGAACATTACATCCAGCAAAGCATGTTCCAATATCGATCGCAGGCCGCGAGCACCCGCCTTGCGGGCCAAAGCCTTGCGGGCAATCGCCAGCAAAACACCTTCACGGAATTCCAGATCGACATTTTCCATTGCAAACAACTTTTGATATTGCTTGGTCAGCGCATTCTTGGGCTCGGTCAGTATCTTTACCAACGCGGGTTCATCCAATTCCTCAAGCGTGGCAACCACGGGCAAGCGCCCGACAAATTCCGGTATCAGACCGAACTTGATCAGGTCTTCCGGCTCCACTTCGCGCAATGTCTCACCTGTTCTGCGCTCATCCTTGCTGGCAATGGTCGCACCAAAACCCATTCCTGCTTTTGAGGAACGATTACGTATGACTTTCTCCAACCCATCAAAAGCGCCACCGCAAATGAACAGGATATTGGTGGTGTCAACCTGCAAAAACTCCGTATTCGGATGCTTGCGACCACCCTGTGGCGGAATCGATGCTTTAGTGCCTTCTATCAATTTGAGCAAAGCCTGCTGCACCCCTTCACCGGACACGTCACGGGTGATCGACGGGTTATCCGATTTGCGCGATATCTTGTCGATTTCATCAACGTATACTATGCCGCGCTGCGCCTTTTCCACATCATAGTCACAAGTCTGCAACAACTTCTGGATGATATTCTCGACGTCTTCCCCGACATAACCCGCCTCAGTCAAGGTGGTCGCATCGGCCATCACAAATGGCACATCCAGCAAGCGCGCCAACGTTTGAGCCAGCAGGGTCTTGCCGGAACCGGTCGGCCCAACCAGCAAAATATTGCTTTTGGACAACTCCACGCCATCCTTGTCATTGCTCTTGAGTCGCTTGTAGTGGTTGTACACCGCTACCGACAGAATCTTCTTGGCCTGTTCCTGGCCAATCACATACTCATCCAGCGTCGCACAAATCTCCTTGGGAACCGGCAAATCCGACTTATCAACCTTACCCGAGTCACTTTGAATTTCCTCGCGCATGATGTCGTTGCACAGCGTGATGCACTCGTCGCATACAAATACCGATGGGCCTGCGATCAGCTTGCGCACCTCGTGCTGGCTCTTGCCGCAGAACGAACAATAAAGCAATTTATCGCCTGATTTTTTATCACCAAAATTTTTATCGTCAGACATCGCTACCAACCTTCCATCGAGTTATCTGCACACACAAGTTAAACACGCTTTTCCAATACCTGATCTACCAGCCCATATTTGACCGCTTCGGCTGCGCTCAAAAAGTTATCACGATCAGTATCGCGCTCAATTGTTTCCACCGATTGCCCGGTATGCTGAGCCAGCATTTGATTGAGCCTCTGCTTCAAATACAATATTTCGCGCGCATGAATTTCGATGTCTGAAGCCTGACCACGAAAACCGCCCATAGGCTGATGTATCATTACCCGCGAATTAGGCAGGCAGAAACGCTTGCCTTTCTCGCCCGCAGCAAGCAGGAATGAACCCATGCTGGCAGCCTGCCCTATGCACAGGGTGCTGATATCCGGCTTGATGAACTGCATGGTGTCGTATATCGCCATCCCGGCGGTCACCGAACCGCCCGGCGAATTGATATAGAAATGAATGTCCTTGTCCGGATTCTCAGACTCCAGAAATAACATTTGCGCCACGATCAAGTTCGCGCTGTGATCATTGACTTCACCCACCAGAAATACCACGCGCTCCTTGAGTAAGCGGGAATAGATGTCGTACGCCCTTTCGCCACGCCCACTGGTCTCCACGACCATAGGAACCAAACCGATACTCTGTGGCTCTTGCCGGTGCTGCGAAATCAGTACTTCATCATAATATGTCATATGTTTATTCACTTCCCATCAACTCGGCAAATACCGCCTGCTTATCGGTGGTCTTGGCCTGCCCCATCGCCCATTTCACCACATTCTCTTCCAGCACCAGATTTTCCACCTCCAACATGCGACCTGGTTCGGCCGCATACCAACGGATAATCTGCTCTGCCTCGTCAAAACCCTGCGCATAATCTTCGATCATCGCCTTGACTTGTTCCGGTTCAGCCCTGAGCCCGTGCTTCTGCACCAACGCAGCCAGAATCAATCCCAGCTTAACGCGCTTCTCGGCACGCTCCCTGAACAACTCAGGGTTAAACGGCATACCCTTGGTCTTCACTCCGCGCGACTCCAAATCCTCAACGGCATGACGCATCAAATCCTGCTGCTCTTTCTCCAGCAAAACCTTGGGTACTTCAAAATCGGTCACTTTCAGCAAAGCATCCATCACCGCATCCTTATTGCGCATACCCAACCGCCGCGCAACCTCGCGGACCAGGTTTTGACGAATTTCGCCCTCCAGCTTGCTTACATCACCATCCGCGATACCGACAGACTTGGCAAACTCGGCGTCAATTTCAGGCAAGTTCGGCTCTTCCACACCATGCAACGTAACGGTAAAGCTCACCTGCTTTCCCGCAATATCTTTGCTGTGATAATCCGCAGGGAAAGTCATATCAAAGGATTTGGTTTGCCCCGCTTTCATGCCCGTAACGGCCGCCTCAAAATCCGCCAGCATACTCCCCACACCCAGCACAACCGGCAAACCCTTGGCTTCGCCACCCGGGAAAGGCTCTCCATTCAACTTGCCGACGAAATCGATAGTCACACGATCCCCCGCTTGGGCGGCGCGACCGACTTTTTCAAATTTGGTACGCTGCTTGCGCAACGTCATAATGGTGTTATTCACATCATCCTGCGACAGCTGGTAAACCAGACGCTCTATCGCCACGCCAGACAGGTCGCCCACCACCACCTCGGGGTACACTTCGAACATTGCGCTATACTCGACCTGCTCGGCATTCTGATCCCGCGTCTTGATCTCAAAGCGGGGAGCACCTGCCACCCTCAGGTTATTGATTTCCGACGCCTCGGAAAACGAACGCTGTAAAGCATCATTCAAGGCATCCTGATATGCTTGCGCACCGTAGTATTGTTCGATGACTTTCGCCGGTGCCTTGCCGGGACGAAAACCGGAAATTTTGACGTTGCGCCCAATGTTCCTTAGACGTGCCGAAACTTGGCTGCGAATATCTTGCTGAGGAATAGATGCGTTCAAACGACGTTCTAACGCGCTTACGGTTTCTACGCTGGCCATACGGTATTTCCTTGGTTAAGTTAAATTTTAATTGGGTATATAGGAAGCAACCCGATTGATCCCGCCGTTCGCTGGCTCATCGGATACTTATGGCTTACAAAGGCTCTTTTCCCGCCTCCGCCACCTTCTTTTCTCTACCATATGTTTAATTATATCATGTGAGACCGCACAGCAGAACGTGTGTGGTGAGTCGGCGTGAACGAACTAGTGTTTCCCGTGCAACAGGTGCGACATCAACGAATGCAGTTCCATTGGATGCACCGGCTTATGCAATAAATGCCAGCCCTCTGCGCTGACCATTTGCAATACATCAGTCCCGGTATCGCCACTGACCAGTATCGAGACAACATGATTGCGGCTGATTCTCGCCGCCCTTCTGACAACATCCAGACCCACGCCATCCGGAAGACGATAATCACAGATCAACAAATCAATCTCAATATCGGCCAATTGCTGACACGCCTCGGCCACCGACGACGCCGAAAAAACAGAGCATCCCCATGAGTCCAACAATCTGCAAGTCGCGCTGAGCACCAGCTCATCATCATCCACCACCAGCGCGCGCACCCCTCCAAAATTCCCAATTTCAACCGCAAAACTTTCATTCTTGAAAGGAGTAATCTGCTCGCCTGCCCCCCACCCCTCCCCGGCCTCGGAGCCGACCAAAGGCACCGTAACCGAAAACACCGACCCGCGACCCGTTTCAGAACGTAACGAAAGCGGATGCTGCAAAAGTTTTGCCAGGCGATCCACTATGGCCAACCCTAGCCCCAACCCCTTGTCACGCGAACGCTCAACGTTACCCAATTGCACAAACTCGCGGAAAATGTATTGCTGCTTATTGTAAGGGATGCCGATACCGTTATCCCGCACCTCGATGCGCAGATAATTGCCGCGCCTGCGGCAAGCCACAAGCACGCGACCGCCCTTGTCAGTATAGCGGATCGCATTGCCGATGAAGTTGATCAGAATACGCTCCAGCAATGTGACATCACTCACCACCCGAGCCGCATACAGCCTGAATTTCAGCGTAACCCCGTGTTTCACCGCCAGCGGCACATACTCCTGTTCCAGCCTGAATAACAAGGGCGCAATTGCCATAGGGCGGCTATGCGGGACCACCAGGCCCGCATCCAGCTTGGATATATCCAGCAACGAACCGAGCAAACTAGACATGGCTTCGGCGGATGACTCGATCAAGCGCACCAGCTCGATCTGTTCCGACGTATCGACCTTGTCACGCAACAGACTAATGAACAGAACCAGGGCTTGCATGGGCTGGCGCAGATCGTGGCTCGCCGCAGCCAGAAATCTGCTTTTATCCTGACTGGCATCCTCTGCCTGCTCCTTTTTTCGGCGCAACTGCTCGGTCGCTTCTTCGATACGCATTTGCAGGGTATTTCTTTCATTCTGCAACTGCAAGCTCATGGCATTGACCCCGCCCGCCAATTGATCAAGCTCATTCACCCCTAGCGCCTGAATCCTGGTGTCCAGCTTGCCCTCACCGATATCGCGAATGGCATCGTTCAATTTTATAATCGGCCCGGTAATGATACGCGCCACGCGAAATGCAACGATCAGGCTGATCAAAGAAACACCTAGCGTAATCAACAAGGCCGCAACCAGAATATCAGCCTTGCGGCGATTCAATCGTTCCTTGCTGATCTCGACCAGCACACCTCCCAGTGCATCACCATCCTTACTATTAGCCCAAGCACCGTGGCTCAGCGCATCAAGATTAAGATTAACCTCTGTGGGCACTATGGGTTCGTATAACCACAGCGACTTTTTATTTTCAAAAAAATTAGCCTTTACACCGAATATTTGCGGCAATGACTCGGGAGAGGCATTTTTCACCGCAGAGGCCATCAGTTCATTTTTATTCCCGTCATAAACAATAATTCGATTCACATCGCGCTGCACCAGCGTGGCATCCATGTGAAACTTGAGCAAGTCTGTATTTCCCGAAAAAACCGCATATTCGCTGGAAATGGCCAGCTGTTTCACCACGGAAATGGAGCGCTCCATCAACGACTGATCCAAATCATCGAAGTGCATATAGAGTCCATAGCCTTCGAGCATGGCCGCCATCAACAATATAGGGACTAGGGCTATCATCAGCGCCTGTCGTTTGATGCCGATGCTTTTCATGCGCCATCTTTCAAGTAACAAGCCCGTTCCGCCTCTCCTTCATTGCCCAACAGCAGTGGGTGCCATGCGGCATCCCAATATGTACCAAGCGTTGACGGCCCGTGAAGTATCTGCGCTATCAAAAAAACTCCATGTTTTGTTCGGTGAACAGGCTTTAGTGACCGTCAAAAAATTACCAACCACATTCCGCACAGCGCGATGCCAGCCCCCGCACAATGAAAAATCTGTTTCCGCTGCGAGAACCGTCTCATCCACAAACCCAACATGATGCCCACCCCATGCAGCACTGCCGTAGACAGCATAAACCCGAACAGGTATTTCATCACCGCAACCGAGCCCGGCATCTCGTTGCCATGGGCATGTCCGTGCCATAAAGCGAACAGCCCAACCAGACTGGCACTTAAACCGGTCGGTAAGCGAATCAACGCAAAAATTAATACACCCAGCACCAGTACTGACAACGCAACACCCTGCTCAACCAATGGCAGGCTGATTCCCATCATCGGCAGCACGCTGCCCAATGCCATTACTGCAACAAAGGTAAATGGCACTGCCCACACCGAACGTCCGCCCAACTGTGTCGCCCACAACCCCACAGCCACCATCGCGCAAACATGATCCATGCCGCTGAAAGGGTGCATGAAGCCCTGCATGAAACTACCGGCTTCAGCTACCACGGTATGAGCATAGGCGAACGAGGATGGAAACAATCCTGCAACAATGCAAAGTATCGGATACAAGAAAACAGATTTACGCATAATTTTCTCCCGGAGAGCATTACTAAAGATATTGAGAAACGTTAGCAGGCTGCGCATTTGGACGAGGCATCCTCCGCAAAAACCCCACGCTATTCGACAACCAGCTCAATCACACGCATCGCATCGCCGCAAATCACCCGAATCTCATGGCTCCCGCAATTGGAGCAAGCTTCATGGAGCGCCACGATAGGCTGCTCAAGCGCGCACGACGCGCAAATACCCTGCCCGGCTGTTTCGATGATTTCCAGCTGCGCTCGCTCCGCGATACTGCCATGGACGACCGCATCAAAACAAAAACGCATGGACTCTTTCTCGACGCAGGCCAACTGGCCGATTTCCAGACACACGGTCTTGACCCGGGAAAACCCCTGGTTGCGAGCCTCATCCTCGATCAGTTGCAGCACACTTTCGGCCAGCGACATTTCATGCATGCTCTAAATTTCCTCTGCCACCATCTTGATCGCGCCGCACGGACACTCCGAAACGCAGATACCGCAGCCTTTGCAATAGTCATAGTTGAACCGGAAACGCTTGCCCGGGCCGAGCTTGATCACGGCGTTGTCCGGGCACACACCATAGCAGTTGTCGCATTCGAAACAGTTGCCACAAGACATGCAGCGGCGAGCCTCGAACAAGGCATTCGTTTCATCCAGACCGCCCTGCACTTCATCGAAGCCGGACTGGCGTCGTATTGCGTCCAGCATCGGTCGCACTGTCTTGGGTGCATCGGAGTAATACCACTGGTTCAGCATGTCATAAGTAACCGGCTCGTGCTTGGGCGCAGGTTCATAGATCGCGCCGCGCAGCCAGGCATCGATATGATGCGCGGCCTTTTTTCCATGCCCGACCGCCACCGTGACCGTGCGCTCGGATGGCACCATGTCGCCGCCGGCAAAAATACCTTTATGACCGGTCATCATATTGCTGCCGACTTGCACCGTGCCGTCCTTGATTTCCAGCCCGGACACGCCCTGCAACAGGGACAGATCGACATCCTGCCCGAGTGCCAGAACCAGGGAATCTGACTCTATGGTTTCAAATTCGCCAGTGGGTTGCGGGAAGCCCTTGTCGTCCAGCTTCATCTTTTCTATCGTGAGGCTATGTTCGTCCGCGTGTTTGATCGTGGACAGCCATTTGATCATCACGCCTTCCTGCAATGCCTCTTCCACCTCAAAATCGTGTGCGGGCATTTTTTCGCGGGTGCGGCGATAAACGATGATGGTTTCGGTAGCGCCCAGCCGTTTGGCGGTGCGCGCCGCGTCGATCGCTGTGTTGCCGCCGCCATACACCACCACGCGTCGGCCCAGCATAGGTTGGTCTTCTCCTTCCATGCTGCGCAGCACCGAAACCGCATCGACGATACGGGCCGCATCGCCAGCGGGAATATACGCGCGCTTGCCGATGTGCGCACCCACCGCGAGAAAGGATGCATCGAAATTGCCGGCACGCATGCTGTCTTCTATATTCGCCACTTTAGTGTTCAGCCTGAGCGTCACCCACGTATCCAGGATGCGCGCCACTTCGGCATCCAGCACGTTGCGCGGCAGGCGATACTTGGGAATGCCGAAACGCATCATACCGCCGCTCAACGGCCCCGCTTCATGGATTTCCACACTATGCCCGAGCCGCGCCAGATGGTAAGCGACAGACAAACCGGAAGGCCCGGCCCCGACCACCAGCACGCGCTTGCCCGAGGTCATGCCAGGCTTGCCAAATTTCCAGCCGCGCTTGATCGCCTCGTCACCCAGAAAACGCTCGACCGAGTTGATGCCCACCGCGCTGTCAAACTGGCCGCGATTGCACGCGCCTTCACAAGGGTGGTAGCAGACGCGCCCCATGATCGCGGGCAGGGGATTGTCCTGGGTCAACAAGCGCCAGGCCTGCTCATAGTTGCCCGCCTCGGCATGAAACAGCCAGCCCTGAATATTTTCTCCGGCAGGGCAACCCGCGTTGCATGGCGGTAACCTGTCCAGATAAACCGGCTTTCTGGTGCGCCACGATCCGGTGTGATTCGCCAGCGACGAGCCGGGATCAAGCGTGATTGCGAATGGCTTATCCATCACAGCACCTCCTCTTTAAGCATGCCGTACTTGCGGATGTTGCGGTCGGCGCGCTGCTGAATGCGCGCGATGACATCCAGCTTGGGCTTGGCACCGAACAAATGCGCGAAGCGTTTTTGCGGTTTCAGATATTCCTCGACCGGCAACTGCATGCGCATCGGCAACGCACTGACCAGTTCGCCGCGCTCCGCCTCAAACACCGGAAACAAACCGGTCTCGTGCGCCAGCCGCGCCATGCGTATCGTATCGTGCGACGCCGTGCCCCAACCCAGCGGACAAGGCACGAGGATGTGAATGTAGCGCGCACCGCGAAATTCCATCGCACGCCTGACTTTGGCCTCCAGGTCGCGCAGATCCGCCACCGTGGCGGTCGCCACATAAGGTATCTCGTGCGCCATCGCGATCGCCGGGACGAACTTGCCCTGGCCGAATTCGTTGCCGGGGTTGGGTCCCACCGGCATCGTCGTCGCGGTGCGCGCAGCGGGTGGCGTGGCCGACGAGCGTTGCACGCCGGTGTTCATGTACGCCTCATTGTCATAGCAGATGTACAACACATCATCGTTGCGCTCGAACATGCCGGACAGGCAGCCGAAGCCGATGTCGGTCGTGCCGCCGTCGCCGCCCTGCGCGATCACCCGCACCTCGCGGCGACCCTTGACCTTCAACGCCGCCGCGATGCCGGTGGCAACAGCAGCCGTGTTGCCGAACAGGGAGTGTATCCACGGCAGCTGCCAGGAGGTTTCCGGGTAAGGCGTGGTAAACACCTCCAGACAACCGGTGGCATTCGCCGCAATCAATTGCGAGTTGGTTGCTTCCAGCGCAGTATCCAGCGCATAACGTGCGCCCAGCGCCTCGCCGCATCCCTGGCAGGCACGGTGTCCGGAATTGATCGCATTGCTGCGATCCTGATGCGACTGGACACTGCGGTCTTCGGGATTCAGCAGGCGGTTGCCGACGGTGAAGGTGCCGGTCTGGTAGAACTTGATCTGTTGAAACGGCATGTTATCTCCTTGTCCTATGCTGAACGGAAAAACGATAAACCGAAATAACTCTTATCCGCAGATTTCGCAGATTCACGCAGATTTCAAGCGGATGCCAATGATAACTTCACACTCAATAGCCTCTAACTCAGTTGCAATTCAAATGATTTAATCTTGCGTAATCTGTGTAATCTGCGGACAGATTTTTTCTGGAAATTAAAATATTCTTCAAGCAATTAAAATCACGCGATCTTCGATGCGACGGTGCCGATATCGCGCAGGATATTTTCCGCCGCAGGGCCGGAGCGCCGTACTTCGCGCTCACGCGCCAGCTGTTTGTTGACCACGTTCCAGTCCAAATCAAGAAAGGTCAACGGTTGCAGCGTTTCCTGCTCCGCCTCGCGGAACAGCTTATGCAAAGATTTGCGCGTGATCGCGCGACCGCCTAATCCGGCCACCACGGTGAACCCGCGCAAACTGCCTCTGCCGCTCATGGCCATGCGTACATCGGTGGCAAGTATGCCGCCCATGCCCACCGCCAGACTTTTCTCCAGCACCACGAAACGCTTGCAGTGTGCCAATGCCTCACGCACCTGCGCCACCGGGAAAGGGCGGTAGCTGGTAATCCCCAGCACGCCGATCTTGTGGCCGCCATCGCGCATCTCATCTACCGTGTCCTTGACCGTGCCCAGCACCGAACCCATCGCGATGATGATGGTCTCGGCATCTTCGCCATGGTAGGTGTGCGTCAAGCCGCCAGTGCCGCGCCCGAACACCTGCTTGAATTCTGCCGCCAGTTGCGGGATGCGTTCCAGCGCCTGCATCTGTTTGGCGTGGGCCAGATACTTCACTTCCATGAATGCCTCCGGGCCAACCATCGCGCCGATCGAAACCGGCTCGCGCGGATCCAGAACCTGACGCGGTTCGTAGGGTGGCAGATAGGCATCGACCTGTTGCTGGCTCGGCATGTCCACGCGCTCATAGGCATGGGTCAGAATGAAACCATCCATGCACACCATCACCGGCAGCGACAACTCCTCGGCCAGCTTGAATGCTTGTATGTGCAGATCCAGCGCCTCCTGATTGGTTTCGGCAAACAACTGCATCCAGCCTGAGTCGCGCTGCGATAAGGAATCCGAATGGTCGTTCCAGATATTGATCGGCGCGCCGATCGCGCGGTTGGCCACCGTCATCACGATAGGCAAACCCAGACCGGACGCGTTATAGATCGCCTCGACCATGAACAGCAGCCCCTGGCTGGCAGTGGCGGTATAGGAACGCGCGCCGGTCGCAGAGGCGCCGATCGCGACCGACATCGCGGCGAATTCGCTTTCGACATTGATAAACTCGCACGGCGTCAGTGCCCCGCTCTTCACGCTCTCGCCCAAGGCCTCGACAATATGCGTCTGCGGCGAAATCGGATAGGCGCAGATCACCTCCGGGCGGCACAAGGCAACAGCCTCTGCGACAGCCTTGGAACCCTCGATTTGCTTAAACATGTGCCACCTCCGCCATCCTGGTCTTGATCAGGTTATAAGCCTCGCTCGCCGCGGCGATGTTGCCCTCCGCCATCTTGCCGGAGAATTTCTCGCCTATCGCCTTGACCACCGATTCCAGGCGGATCAACCCGGACAGCGCCGCGAAACCCGCGATCAGAGGCATGTTGGGGATAGGGCGCCCGATATGCTTGAGACCGATCTCGGTGGCGGGCAGAGTGCAAAGCCGTTCGGCGGGCCGACCAGCGATGAAGTCGCCCAGCCCGAGCGCTTCGAAACTGCGGTTGGTGTTGAGCAACATATAGCCATTTTTTTTCAGGCCGGCAAACACATCTACCTGATGCAACAGGGTCGGATCCTGTATGATGATCGCGTCCGGTTCCATGATAGGCTCGCGCAGCCGGATTTCCTTATCGGCTATCCGGCAAAATGCCACCACCGGGGCGCCGGTTCGCTCCGAACCGAAGCTGGGGAACGCCTGGGCATGACGCCCTTCCGCGAAGGCAGCAACCGACATCATCTCTGTCGCCGTCACCACACCCTGGCCGCCCCGACCGTGTATACGCAACTCGAACATAGTTATTCTCCCTGTTCACAGCCACACAAAACCGCTGTCATGCGTTAATTAAACATTCCTCCCGGCATTGCCGCTGCCACTTTGCGTGCAGCTCCATCACCAGCCGCGTTGCCTCATCCAGATGGCTAGACGCCCTGTCGCTCAGCGGGTCACCCAACGCAAAATCGTAGCCGCGTATGCGCAACAAATGTGCGGGCGGAGCGTCCCTGCCGTACACCTTGCGATAGGCATGCAGCAAGGCGCCCGGATTCATCGCATGGCTGGTGTAGCTGTCATCTTTGACCGCGCTAATTACTGAAAGACAAAAAGGCTCGGCGCAAGACATGTCGGCGTCGATGAACAACACCCGGTCACAGCCAGCCAGATCGGTGACATGCTCGACCTGCAACTGCATGTCGTTCTGGCACTCGACATCGGCAAGTTGCAATTGGGCCATGCGTGCCACCAACTCGGGGCCAAGCGCATCGTCGCCGCGACCGGGGTTGCCATATCCGAATATCAGAAGTTTTCCCATGGCTTAAACAGACCGGGTGATTTCACCGCTCACGCCTTTGGTTAGCCGGTCAACTAGCGCACCGTCTGCAGCCAGCAACTCCACCTGCAAAGGCATCTTGCCCAGCGCGTGTGTGGCGCAGGAAAGGCATGGGTCGTATGCTCGCACCGCGACCTCCAGATGATTGAGCAACCCTTCGGTGATCTCGTTGCCGTCGATATATTCATTGGCGACCGAACGCACCGATTCGTTCATCGCCTGATTGTTGCTGGTGGTCGAGACGATCAGGTTGGCTTTTTCTATCAGGCCCTGTGCGTCAATCTGGTAATGATGGAACAGTGTGCCGCGCGGCGCTTCGATAACGCCTATGCCGACACGGCGTTTTTCGCCGTGTGGGGCGACCAGGTCGGCGCCGATGATATCCGGATCGTGCAGCAGCTCATTGATGGACTCCGCACAATGCAAGGCTTCTATCATGCGCGCCCAGTGATAGGCGAGCGTGTCATGCACGAAACCGCCCTTACCGAATTCCCTGAAGCGCTGGCGCGCCGTTTCCGCCAGCGGCGTGGGGATCGCATCGCAGTTGTTCACGCGCGCCAGCGGGCCGACGCGATACCAGCCCTGCTCCTTACCCAGTGCGAGCAAGTACGGGAACTTCATATAGCTCCACGGGCGCACTTCTTCGCGGAGGATATCCCGATAGCCGCGATAATCGAACTGATCAATAATGCTTTCTCCGCCAGCCGTGCGTGCACGCAGGCCGCCGTGATACAGCTCCAGCTCTCCGCCGCTACCGGTCATGCTCAAAAAATTGGTGCGCAGCGTGGCAAAGCCATAATGTTCCGGGTGCCCGGTATGGATATGCTCGTTCAGCGCCACCGCCTCAGAACTCCAGGCCAGCACATCCTGAATGTCCACCAGCAGCGCATCGCGCTCGGCAATCGTGAGCGGTTTGTTCATGCCGCCCGGCACCGTGGCCGCGCCATGGATGCGCTTCCCCGCAATCGCCATGATGATCTGCTGCCCGTATTTGCGCAGTTTCACTCCCTGCAGCGCGACCTCGGGATATTTTTCCAGCACCCCGACAATGTTGCGTTCCGCGAGATTGCTGCCGAAACCGAACAGCAGATCGGGTGAGGACAAATGAAAGAAATGCAGCGCATGCGATTGCAGGGTCTGGCCGAAATGCAACAGGCGGCGCAGCTTGAGTGCTGTCGGCGTGAGCTGTTCCACCCCGACCAGTTGATCTACCGCCTTGGCCGCGGCCAGATGATGGCTGACCGGACATATCCCGCACAGCCGTTGCACGAAGAATGGCACCTCCCAATAGGGGCGACCTTGAATGAATTTCTCGAAACCGCGAAACTCCACGATATGCAGGCGTGCTTCGCGGATGTGATTATTGTCGTCCAGCAGCAGCGTGATTTTGCCGTGCCCTTCGACCCGAGTAATGGGATCAATCGCGACGCGCCTTGCATAGGATGTTGGGGAATCGTGTTCCATCGGGTCAGTATCCTCAATCGTAATGCAGCAGATTTTTCGGAAGCGAGGGCTCATCTCCCGCCAGCAAATCGCCCAATATTTTCAGAAAGGCATCGGCCGATGGCGGGCAACCCGGCAGGTAATAGTCCACATGCACCACCTCGTGCAAGGGATGCACTTTACTGAGCAGCAACGGCAGTTCCACATCATTCGGAATTTGCGGATTTTCGACGCCAACTCCGTTCAAATAGGTTTCTTCCAGACATTCGCGTAGCGAATAATGGTTGCGCATCGCGGGTATCCCGCCATTGATTGCGCAGGCGCCGACCGCGATCAATATCTTGCTGTTGGCCCGCAGTTCGCTTAGCACGTGCACGTTCTCAGCGTTGCACAATCCCCCCTCGATCAAGGCGATGTCGCACGGGCCGCAGTGCTTGATGTCGGTGAGCGGGGAACGCCCGAATTCGACATGTTCCAGCAAACCAACCAGCCGTTCGTCAATATCGAGGAAAGACATATGGCAACCGAAGCAACCGGCCAGCGAAGCGGTGGCGACCCTGATTTTCGCGTTATTCATCGGTATGCCTCACTTTAGCCAGAATCACGGGCTCCAGACCGATCTCGCTGACCCGGTGCAGATCGAAGGTGCGCCGCCCGATCGGCACCTCATAGCCATGTTCCTTGATCAGGATCGCACCTACCGGACAAATGTGTGCGGCCATGTCGCCGGTTTCCAGATCGCTATCCGCCAGCTTGCCGCTCGCCGAATTGACGATCAGGTGCGCGTCTATACCTCGCCCGGAGATCGCAAACACATTCTTGCCATCCACTTCGCGGCTGGCGCGCACGCACAGTTCACAGAGTATGCAGCGATCCCGGTCCAATACCACCGAGCCATGCGACGCATCCACTTCGCGACGCGGGGACAGTTGCGGGAAATGCCCGTCCAGCATGCCCAGATGATAAGCCACCGCCTGCAACGTGCAGTCGCCGGTCTTTTCGCAGGACGGACAAAGATGATTGCCTTCGATGAACAACATCTGCGTGATGGTCTTGCGCACTTCATTCAGCGCCGGGGTATTGTTGCGTATCTGTTGTCCGGCCATCGCGGGCATCGTGCAGGCGGACACGCTCCTGCTGTCGATCTCGACCGAAGAGCTGGCTTGAATGCGGCGATCTGCCGTGTGGGAAGCAACGTTGCGCCCCTCGATAGAGACCGTGCACAGCTTGCAACTGCCGTGCGGAGTAAGTCCGGGGCGATGGCACAGGTGCGGGATATAGACCCCCGCCGCCAGCGCGGCATCCATGATGGTCTGCCCTATTGAAAAAGGAATTTCCTGACCATCTATCGTGATCGTATTCGGTATGGCCGTGTCGCGTTTGGGTTCCGCTCTCATATAGGCATCCTCGCTCCTGTCATTCAAGATGAGCTGCTGCATCATTGCGATGCGTGATCCGGCGCGCCTCTTCAAGCGCCGCATCCAGATTGAAATATGGCTCGAACTCGCTGTGTGCCAGACGCTGCTCGATCACTTGCGGAAAACGCTGTATCACATCCAGCAGATGATTCGCCGCAGTCTGCCCCAGACCGCAATGCGAACGGCGCTTGATCAGCGCACCCAGACGCTTCAACTCATCCACATCGTAATGCGTGCCATGCCCGCCGGCGATCTTGTCCACGCCATTTTTCAGCAGCGTCGTCCCGACCCGGCAAGGAGTGCAGAAGCCGCAGCTCTCATGCGCAAAAAAGTGCGCAAAGTTAACGGCCACTGCCAGCAGATCGCGTTCCTGGCCAAACACCATGAACGACCCCCCGGTGGGCAAATCTTCGAAACCCAGTTTGCGGCCAAATTCGGCCTTGCCGATCAGTGTCCCGGATGGGCCGCCGACTTGCACCGCCTGCACATCCTTTGCGGCGCAGTCTTCCAGTACCTGCTGGATCGTGACGCCGAACGGATATTCGTAAATACCCGGCGCGGCACAATCGCCGCTGACACTCAGAATCTTGCTGCCCGCCGACTTCCCGGTACCCGTCGCGCTGAACCACGCGCTGCCGCGCAACGCGATATGGGCGGCGGCGGAAAATGTCTCGACATTGTTGACCACGGTGGGCCGGCCCAAATAGCCATGCGTGACCGGAAACGGCGGGCGGTTACGCGGCACACCGCGCTTACCTTCCAGCGATTCGATCAAAGCCGATTCCTCGCCGCAGATGTAGGCTCCCGCGCCGACCACGATTTCGATTTCAAAATTAAATCCGGGCTGGCCGAGTATGTTGCGCCCCAACAATCCCAATTCGCGACGGCGCGCCAATACGGCTTGCAGTTGCGGCAACAGATAACGGTATTCGCCGCGCAAATAGAGCAAGCCTTGTCCGGAGCCGATCACCCTGGCGCAAACCGTCATCCCCTCGAACACTTCATCGGCATAACTGTGCAACAGAATGCGATCCTTGAAGGTGCCTGGCTCGCCCTCATCTGCGTTACAAACCACATAGTGCGCGTCACCCGGCGCTTCGCGGCAGAACTGCCATTTCATCCCGGTGCTGAATCCCGCGCCACCCCGACCGCGCAGGCCGGATCGAGTAATTTCATCCAGCGTCGCATCGGCGCCGCGCGCTATCATCGCATGCAAGCCATCGCCAGCGACCAGATCATCCTTGAGCAGCAAGCCACTGCTGCGGATATTGTCATCCACATCGAACCATTCTTCCGGCCAGCCCTCCAGCGGTACCGCCGCATTGACCAGTGCGGCAATACGCTCGATCCGCCCGCTGTCCAGACGGATAATCGGCCTGTCGTTGACCAGCATGGCCGCACCGTGGTCGCACATGCCAACACAGGAAGTCTGATCTACGCTGACCAGCCCGTCGGCGCGCGTCCTGCCCGCCACCACGCCGAGCAATTGACATAGCAGTTGCAACAAATTTTTTCCGCCTGCCATGTAGCCGCAACTGGTGCAGTTGCTGAGCAGAATGTTGTAACGCCCGCGCGGAATGTTGTGAAAGAAAGAATAAAACTCGACCACCGATTCAACCTGGCCGACAGGCAAATTCAGATGCGATGCGACCTCGGCAACAGCCCGATGAGGAATATGCAGTAACTGCTGTTGCAGCGCATGCAAGATATGCAGCAGATGGTCGGATCGGTTCTGCGCGATGACCGAACGTATCTGGTCGATCGAGCATTCATGGTCAATCGAGTATGCATGGGATGAATTTACCGCTGGCTTATGCTTCAAGGCAACTCCTCACTCGATCACGACCGGAAACGAAGATTACTCTCATGCAGAATCACCGGTCAATCAGGAAAATCCTAAAATTCCTGCCCGTATTCCGAATACGCCGCAACGCCTATAGCTTTTATAGGCTCATCCTACCAGTTTATTCATACTCCCAGTCAGAGAAAACCCTATTCCTGATCCCGCATATTGCTGATAGCCAATCAGCATTCCTTGATTCGCGACCATTGTATGGCAACTCCACGAGCGACTAGAGGGCACTGCTAAAAATCCACCTTTCATCCCAGCTGATGCAACCACTAGCCACTCGCCTAAGCCATCAAACAAAACGACAGCCAAGTCGCTGGTTATACTGTGTTGCGGAAAAGATTTTCTGCTTACATATCACACATATGCGGCACTGCAAAATTTTCCGCGCCGTGTATTTGAGCGAACCCCGAATTTTAGAAGTGCCCTGGAGCTTCCTACAGTCGTTCTGCGAGCGCCTGTTCCAGCTTGATCTGGTCGATCGTAAAGCCGCGTATGCCCTCTGCGAGTTTTTCTGTTGCCATCGCATCCTGATTCATCTCCCAGCGAAACTCGGCTTCGGTCATCGAGGCGGGGCGCGGCTTGATGGCTCCGGTGTAGTTCAGACGGCGTTGCAGCACGCCCTCCGCTTGCTGCAATTCTTCCAGCAATGCCGGACTGATAGTCAGGCGGTCACAACCGGCCAATCCCAGAATTTCGCCGCTGTTGCGAAACGACGCCCCCATCACGGTGGTCGGGTAACCGTGCTCTTTGTAGTACTGGTAGATGCGCCGTACCGACAACACGCCCTGATCCTCCTCGGCAGGAATATCAGCGCGGCCTTCCCGGCTTTTTTGCCAATCGAAAATGCGCCCGACAAACGGCGAGATCAGCGTGACGCCCGCTTCGGCGCAGGCGCGCGCCTGTGCAAAGCCAAACATCAGCGTGAGGTTGCAGTGTATGCCCTCGTGTTCGAGTATCTCGCCCGCGCGTATCCCTTCCCAGGTCGAAGCGATCTTGATCAGCACACGCTCATTGGAAACCCCCGCCTCGTTGTATAGCAGGATCAGCTTGCGTGCCTTGGCGAGCGTGGCCTGTGTATCGAACGACAGACGTGCATCCACTTCGGTGGAAATGCGGCCGGGCACGATCTTCAACACTTCGAGACCGACATCCACGGCCAGCTTGTCCATCGCATCGTATGCTTGCCGCGCGCGCTCGTTGCTTTGCGATTTCGCCCACCCGATCGCATCGGCGATCAGCGGGGCGTACTCTGGCAAGGTCGCCGCCTTCAGCAACAGCGAAGGGTTGGTGGTCGCATCTTGCGGGCGATGCCGGCGTATTGCCTCAATGTCACCGGTGTCGGCGACGATGGCAGTCATGGATTTCAACTGCTCGAGCAAATTTGCCATATCGTCACCTCCGGTTTAAAAGTTAATGAGACGCTGAACTATTCGTCATTTCCGCGTAGGCGGTGATCCAGTGCCTTAATTTACGGTTCACTTACACACATAATAGGCGATCGCCTCGCTGCCGCGTTGCGCGAACTCCAGCTTATAGGCCAAGCCTTTTACCAGCGCGATGCCCCGGCCATATTGTTCGACCTGCCCGCCCCCTTGGATTGCGGCATAGTCAAATCCTTTGCCGCTATCGGCGACACGGATTTTTACACCATACATATCCTCAATAACCACCTTCTCGATTTCGATATCTATGTTGCCGGTGTCCAGTGCGCGCAGCCGCTCTTCACGCAGTAGCAAAAATTGCTCGAAACCATCCGCGCCCTGTTTGATTGCGGAATCGAGATGCAGCACCCCATGGTCAAGGGCGTTGTTGAACAGTTCGGACAAAATCAGTAACAGGGCCGAATGATGGTCGCGGGTGGCATGGATTTGCGCGATGACTTGCGTGAGCAGCGGTATCACCTCGACATATTTCAGCTCATCCGCACCCAGGCTGATGGCCAACCGCCAATCGCTATCCAGGGCTTTAGGGGAACCCCGATGCATCAGTTCGTCCGAACTTTCCGCTACGGGCATGCTGATCATCGCCAGCGAAATATCGTCATGCGCCGGTTGCCCGCACAAATGGCGTTCCAGGCCATCCAGAAGCTCATCGAATCGCCCTTGCGGTGGGGCATGCTCCAGAAACACGTCGATCCGTTCAGTGCCGAATTGGACGCCATAAGGTGATTCGGCCTCCGGCAAACCATCCGAAAACAGGAACAACTGGCAATCTTGTTTATATTGGAACGCCTCCGTTCCGGAAGAGAAATCCCGCTTGCCCAATATACCCAAAGGCAAGTTGCTGGATGGCCATTTGCGCAAAATATCCCCGTCCGCACCGATGAGCACTGGCGCGGGATTCCCGCCGTTCCACACCTCGATGGCCTGGTTGCGCAAATTGACCGAAATCAGGGTTGCGGAGACAAAACGATCCACCGGCATAAATTTGTGGATCTTCTGGTTCAACTCCTCCACTATCCGCGCGATGCCAAAGCCTTTTTTGGTCATCGCATAAAAAGCCTGGCTAAGCGGCAAAACGTTCATCGCGGCGGTCAGGCCGTGGCCGACCGCATCGGCGAGCAGGATATGCAATACATCGCCCGGAGTCCGTGCGGCAAGAATCATGTCGCCGCTGTAATAAAACGCCGGGCTGATCTTATGGCGCACCAGAGAGTCCAGCGTGCTGTTCATATTGCTGATGCGCATCATGATGTCGCTGCCGATACGCAATTCTTCCTCGCTGCTATCGCGGTATTTCTCCAGCGCCATGATTTTTTCGGCGAGCCGCTGTTGCGATTCGACGATGAAATCCAAACTGGACTTCACGATCGTCTCCGCAGCAGGTATTCCTGCCCGCAATGCCTGGTAACAATGTTCTGCGGCAGCAACTTGTGCATCCATCGGCTTGTAGCGCAGCGAGACATAGCCGACCATCTCGCTATCGGCTATCCAGGGGGATATATTGGCTTCCACCCAGTAGTAGTCGCCATTTTTGCAGCGGTTCTTGATCACCCGGTTCCATGGCTTGCCCGATTGTATGGACTTCCAGCAATCGGCGAAAACCTCTGCAGGTACATCGGGATGGCGGATTAAGTTATGCGGCGCACCGAGCAACTCCCCTTCGCTGTAACCGGAAATTTCACAAAAAGGGCGATTGCAATAGGTGATGACGCCCTTGAGGTTGGTTCTGGAAACCAGCACCTCGCCTTCCGGAACCAGACGCTCAATATCGGTAACAGGCAGATTGATCCGCATCGCACCCACCTTCAATTCAACGACCACATTATCGGCACGGATTAATTGGCGCGCCTGATATTGAATATCTTGCCGAAGTTCGCGACCTCCAGAACCTGCGATACCACGTCTGAAGAATTGAGCAGCGTAACGGATTTATTGGTTGCCTTGGCGCGCTCGTTCAGCAACATCAACATACCCAACGCGGAGCTATCCAGATAATCCACGTTGCTCATCTCGACCTCAATTTCGCGCACCGCGGCATTTTCCAGCACCGGAGTATAGGCATCCTTGAATTCGCGATGCACATGAAAATCGAAACGGCCCGACATCGCAAGACGTGCGGTGCTGTCCTTTACTAGCGTGCTGATGCTCATGATGATCCCCTTTATCAATGGAAATTAGACCCGATTGCCTTTGCCGAAGTGCGTGACCTGATACTCGAAAGTATAGCGGGCAATTCTCTGTAACGGCATTATCTCGCAAATCCCGCTCGTTGTGTCCGCCCTCCTTGATCGCCTCGTTTATTTTGGTGAATGCACATCAATTCTCCAGCGCCTTAACTTCCCGAGTTTATATATACATCCCCGCTAGTGTAGTGTTGCATTCTGTTTGGAACTTAACTTCTCCAGTGGGAGCGGCTTTAGCCGCGATGGGTCGCTCGAGTTTATTGTCCGCATCGCGGCTAAAGCCGCTCCCACATAGGACTTGCTTGATAACTCAATTGAGTTTAATCAACAGTACAACGCTACACTAGTATCAGTTTCGCCTGAGGCTCAATTGAACAATTCCACATCTCCCTCCAGCGCGGCAAAATGCAGCCGGGTGCTGTAGTCGGTTTCGCGGTTGATGATCGTATCGTTATGCATTTTTTTCAATTTCTTAACCCTGACCAATCCGTTATTGGGGAAGAAATACACCTTGCGCGGATAAATATCGAGCAAGTCCTCGGCGACGATGGAAATTTTTTCCGTCCGGAGAAACCTCAGCACGAATTCAGCATTGCGCTCGCCGACATTAGCGACGGTGAAGCCGCGCAGCACCGCGCCGCCGCCGAATACTTTCGCCTCCAGATTTCCGCGTTTCGCGCCCAGTTTGAGCAACTGGTTAATCAATATTTCCATCGCGTAGGTTCCATAGCGCGCCGAATCGCCCAACGGATTATTTTTATCCAGGCCACCTTCCGGCAACATGAAATGGTTCATGCCGCCGATACCGTTGACCTTATCGCGCATACAGGCGCACACACAGGAACCGAGCACCGTTACCAGCAACATGTCGCGTGCCGTCGCATAATATTCCCCGGGCAATATCTTGGCTGCCTCGGTATTATGCTGCCGGTCAAAATAAATATTGGGTGCCAGCAATTCTTCATAACCATGTTCGGTCATGGCGTCCCCCTTTCCAAAAAGTTGTCGTGATCGACAAATTATTTTTCATGGTGAACAATTAATCCCGGCTTGGCCAATTCATACACCGTCTTGCCGCGCAAACGGAACACATGAGCGGCGTTGTGAAAACTCTCCGAATGGCCGGCAAACAGCCAGCCATCCGGCCGCAGCAATGGCGCAAACCGTTCCAATATCCTGAGCTGCGTTTCCTTGTCGAAATAGATCATCACATTGCGGCAAAAAATCGCATCCAGCGGAGAGCGTATCGGCCAATCGTCGCCGAGCAAATTGACCTGTCTAAAACGAATCATCGCGCGCAGTTCCGGTTTCACCCGCACCCAACCGGATCGCTCCCCGGTCCCCTGAAGAAAAAAACGCTTCAGCACATTGGCAGATAATTTTTCGACGCGCTCGACCGGATAAACACCCGCTTCCGCCCTGGCCAGCACATTGGTATCCACATCGGACGCGATGATGGACACGGGCGGGGTAAAACTGCCAAAGGCATCCACCATGGCCATCGCCATCGAGTATGGCTCTTCGCCCGTCGAGGCAGCCGAACACCACAGCGCAATGGGGTGCCGGCCTTGCTGTCGGAGTACATGTTCGGCCAACAGCGGAAAATGATGCGGCTCACGGAAAAAAGCCGTCAGATTGGTGGTGAGCGAATTGACGAACGCCTCCCATTCTGCCGCATTGTCGCTTTCCAGCAAGGCCAGATATTCGCGAAAGTTGCCTATCCCGGTCGCGCGCAGCCGCCGTGCCAGGCGGCTGTACACCATGTCCTGCTTGGATTGGTTCAGCGAAATTCCCGCGTGTGCATAAATCAACTGCCGGACCCGATCGAAATCCTTGCCGGTAAATTCAAATTCACGGTCGCGCCCGCTGGCGGATTGCATGTTCGTATCCATAGTATCCCCGCTTGCATGGGTTCAATAATTAATCGGGCGCATGCATTAACCGAGCAACATTCCTCCTGATGCGGCCCGCACCACATCCCGCGATTCGAACAACTCGTCATTGCTGCGCCAGCTTGACCAATGCGGCCACGTCTATGATGATCGCCACCCGGCCATCACCCATGATGGTCGCGCCGGAAACACCCTGCACCTTGCGGTAATTGGTTTCCAGGCTCTTGATCACCACCTGGTGTTCCCCGACCAGCTCATCTACAAGCAGCGCGACCTTCTTCCCTTCGGCCTCCAGCAACACCACTATCCCATCCTCTGGCCTGGTCACCCTGGGCTTGATATTGAATAACTGGTGCAACGCGATCAGTGGCAGATATTCCCCGCGCACATGCACCACCTGCCCCTGGCCGCTGATGCCCTTGATGCTCTCCGAACTGGGTTGCAGTGATTCGTTGATAAAGCTGAGCGGGATGATATAAATCTGGCCGCCTACCGCGAGGGATAAGCCATCCAATATCGCCAATGTCAGCGGCAATCGTACCGTGATGGTGCTGCCCTCTTCCGCCTTGGAGTAAATTTCGACGCGACCACCTATACTTTCGATGTTTCGTTTCACCACGTCCATGCCTACCCCTCGCCCGGAAACATCCGTAACCACCTGGGCTGTGGAAAAACCCGGGGCGAACGTCATCAGCCAGACTTCGGCATCGCTGATGTTGTCGTTGAAAGGTATGCCCTTCTCGCTGGCCTTGGCGAGTATCCGTTCACGATTCATCCCGGCGCCATCGTCCGTTACCTGAATAACGATATTGCCACCCTGATGGGCCGCGCGCAGCGTAATGGTGCCTTGCGGATCCTTGCCCTTGGCGATGCGTTCGTCCGGCATTTCGACGCCATGATCCAGGCTGTTGCGCACCAGATGGGTGAGCGGATCGCTGATTTTCTCGATCAAACCCTTGTCCAGCTCGGTGCCCTCTCCGACCAACTTCAGTTGCACTTTCTTGTCCAGCTTGCCTGCCAAATCGCGCACCAGGCGCGGAAAACGGCTGAACACGAAATTGATCGGCATCATGCGCACCGACATCACGGATTCCTGAAGCTCCCGGGTATTGCGTTCGAGTTGCGCCAAGCCCTTGACCAGCCGCTCGTGCATCACCTGATCCATTTTTGAGGCCACTTCGGCCAGCATGGACTGGGTGATCACCAGCTCGCCGACCAGGTTGATCATCTGGTCGACTTTTTCAACACTGACGCGTATCGAAGTTTCTGCCGATGCTGCCGCCTTGTCGGTGGCACGGCGCTGCGGGACCTCGCCCGGATTAACGTCCGGAGCAGGCGCTTGCCCACGATTTTCCAGATCGACAAAGAAGCCATAGCCCTGAGCGTTCTCCACCTCGGCTTTGACCTGCTCCGGCTCCACAAAAAAACCATAGCCTGCATCATCGGCTGAACTGGTGCCGACTATCGCAGCGCTTGCGCCAGACAAGTTGATAACCAATTGCCCCGGCTCCAGGAAGAACGAAAAAATATCGCGCAATTCCGCTTCGGACGCAGCTGTAGTCAGCGATAGCGCCACCGACTCCGCTGCAATTTGCTGATTTTCGATTTTCCCGATATTCCCCAAGTCTTCCAGCAGATTGTTCAACTGGCTTGCTTCTGGAAATATCGCGGACGAGTTCGGGAAATTTATCTGGTAGATATGCTGTCCGGGTTGATCCGATGCCGCGACAGGTGCGCTGCCGGGCTGGGCGAACGACGGCTGCCCACTATCCTTGCCGGCCAACTTTTCCAACCTGGCACGAATGCCCAGCGATGCAGTTTCATCGGCGACAGTTCCGTTCTGGTGTGCCATCAATAAACCGCGCAGCACATCGCCAGCCTGCAAAAATGCATCAACCATATCGCTGGTGATGGCGATTTCATTTTTTCTGATACGATCCAGCAGGGTTTCCAGCACATGCGTCACTTCGGTCATGTCGGTAAAACCGAAAGTGCCGCTGCCCCCCTTGATCGAATGGGCGGCGCGGAAAATCGCATTGAGCTGATCCGCATCGGGCGCATCCAGATCGAGCGCGAGCAACAAGCTCTCCATACTCTCCAGGTGTTCGGCGGACTCCTCGAAGAACACCTGATAAAACTGGCTCATATCGATGGACATAGACTGTTCCCTGATGTGGTGTGATGAAATACCGGTTTAAATCGCGCACATGGCACTAACCAATCACCTTCTTGACGACCTCCAGTAATTTTTGCGGGTCGAACGGCTTGACCAGCCAACCTGTCGCGCCCACCGCCCTGCCTTGCGATTTCATCGCATCGCTGGACTCCGTGGTCAGCATCAAAATCGGTGTTGCCTGGTACTGCGGCAAACCGCGCAAGGTCTTGATCAGGGTCAAGCCATCCATCCTAGGCATGTTCTGGTCGGTCAGCACCAGGTCAACGGCATGCGCCTTGGCCTTGTTCACCCCCTCCTCTCCATCTGCCGCTTCAACTACAGCATAACCGGCAGACTTGAGGGTGAAAGTCACCATTTGGCGGATAGAAACAGAATCATCAACTGTCAATACGGTTTTAACCATGTTGATACTCCATTTATCATCCAATGAATTAACTGAATTCAAAACAACTCGACGTCTCCTGTCGAAAAATTTTCCTGCGCTACCGGATTGGATTTTCTTGCGTCAAATAACACCACATGCTCATGCAACAAACGGTTATAAGCATCGATCTGCTGCAAGTACTCGCTGCGGTTAGGGCTATCAGCCCCCTGGCTCATCTGATTGGCGACTTCCTGCAGGGCTGCCATGCGCATCTGGGCGTGCGCGATCAGTTGCGAACTCATGTCCTGGAATTGCAATGTGGACACGGCCACCGCCACATTTTTCTCGACCTTGGCGCTGATCTGTCCCAGTTCAACGGCATTCTTCGCCATCGCCTCATTGAGTTGCGTCAGGTCGGCCATCATCTTCTGGACATGCTGTTTGGAATCCATCACATAAGTCATATCGCTGGCCGCCAACTTGTTAATGGACTGTTCCGCGCTAACCAGCGACTCGCTGACATTGCCCACCAAATAGCGGATCTGGCTGCTGAACTTGTTGGTCTTCTCGGAAAGATTGCGCACCTCATCCGCCACGACCGCAAAGCCGCGCCCGGATTCGCCCGCACGGGCGGCTTCTATCGCCGCATTCAGCGCCAACAGGTTAGTCTGTTTGGCGATGCCCTCCACCTCATTCAGGATGTGCAGGATGCTGGTGACCTGTTCGTCTATCACATCCATTTTCTCCACCAGCTCCATCGCGCGCTTGCTGTTCTGCACGGTGGTATCGACAAACTCATTCATCACCTCCGAAGTGGCACTGACAAAGTCCTCGAATTTATGTTTCGCATTTGCTCCCCCATCACCCATATTCCCGTTCGACATATTGATGGTCAGGGCTTGCTGCGCGCGTACTTCTTCGGCCATCGCGGTGAAATTTTCGACTAGCTTGGCGATCGCGTCGCCGAGTATGGCCTGGGTGTTGCCCAGTTCGGTATGAGCCGAGGCAAGCTGGCTGAAAACTTCTTTGCCCAATTGCACATGGAACGTATTGCTCTGATGGATCAGCGGCGCATCGGCCTGCATGGCCAGTTCCGGGTTATTTCCGTTTTTATCGCCTGACACGGCCTGCTTCAGCAGATATACCCAAGCCACCTCGATTGCCAGAAACAGCAAAGCGTCGGCCAGCACTATCTCGATACTGGAGAAATACAGCGCATGCCCGCACAGCAAAACACCGATCAACAACGTGCCGCTAAACGCAAGACGAAATGGTTTTGCATGCATCGGCAATCCCTGAAATATCATCAGGTCACTTCTTTTCCCGTGACTTTCTGCCCAGGAGTTCATGACAGCAACACCGCGAATTCCCGCGCCGGAATGGGGCGGCTAATCAAATATCCCTGGATCACGTCGCAACCGTTTTCGATCAGGAAATTTTTTTGGCTCTCGGTTTCTACCCCTTCGGCCACCACGGCCAGATTAAACTCGGATGCCAGCTGGATGATCGCTCGTGGAATGGCCGTTTTCGACAAGTTGTCCAACTGCCCCGGTTCCGGGATTTCGATAATGAACGAACGGTCAATTTTCAGTTCGCTGATCGGCAAATCCTTCAGGTATTTAAGACTAGAATAGCCTGTGCCAAAATCGTCGATAGACAGGTGGAAACCCAGTTCTTTCAACTGCGCCAGCACCTGCAGCGTTCTTTCCGAATTATCCATCACCACACCTTCGGTTACCTCGATCGGCAACATCGCGGGACGGATATCCCACTTCTGCAAGCTGCTGCGCAACGCCCCCACCAAATCGCCGCGCCAGAAATGTATCGGGGAGATATTGATGGATACTGGAATTTCACGCAGCCCCAGCCTGCGCCAGGCGTCAAGTTGTGCACATACCGCATCGATGATCCATTCGCTCATCTCGATCACCGCTCCGTTTTTCTCGGCGAGCGGAATAAATTCGGCTGGCGATACTACGCCGAATGCGGGGTGCCCCCAGCGTACCAATGCTTCGGCGCCCACCACGCGGCTCTGGCTGAACGAAAACTTCGGTTGATACAGCATGTAGAATTCATTTTTCTGCAGGCCGGGCTTGATACCATGTTGCAGCGTAACCTCGCGCTCTTCGCGCTGGCTGATCGACTTGTCAAAAAATCGGTAGGTATCGCCGCCGGCCAGTTGCGCCTGATTCATCGCGCTGCTCGCGCTCTTGGCCAGCTCTTCATAGGTCACACCATCGGGCGTATACAAGCCGATACCGATGCTGACCCGCAACTGGATCTCATGGCAATTCACCAGAACCGGCTGCCCGATCAAACGGGACATCTCCACCACGGCTTGCTCGATCACATCGCGTCCGCCTTGCCGGGATATCAGCAGGGCGAATTCATCTCCACCCAGGCGGCACACGGTCTCTGTTTCCCCTATACAGTTCAATAACCGTTGCCCGACGGCAAACAACACCTCGTCTCCAACACTCACCCCGAGTATGTTATTGATCTCGGTAAAATGATCCAGATTGATATGGATCATCGCCATAGCCTCCATCTTTTGTCCGGCATTTTCCAACAGCTCGTTGACCTTGCCCGCAAACATCTCCCGGTTCGGCAGATGGGTAAGGCTATCGTGCAGCTTCAACTGGCGCGCCTTCTCCTCATTGATCTTGAGTTCTGCATTATCGGAAAACACAAAGTGGTATCCCACCCGTTTCCCGTCCTCTTCTTTGATCTCATTGACCGTTGACCACCCGGATACCGTGATGCCGTCCTTGTTCTGGCACAGCAATTCGCCCGACCAACTGCCCGTTTCTTCCAGCGTCTGCCACATCTGCTGGTAATAACCGGCCTCGTGTTTTCCCGAACTCAGCAGCATCGGGTTCTGACCGAGCATTTCATCCTGCGTATAACCGGTGATACGGCAAAATGCCGGATTGACGGCGGCAATCCGCTTCTGTCGGTCCACGGTAACCACCGCCAACGAGGATGCCCCCAACGCAGATGCCGCAAGACGCAAGCGGTTAAGCGCCTCGGATTGCCGGGCGCAAGCCTGGATGGTGCCGGTCAGCTTGCCGGGATCCAGCGGCTTCAGATGAAACCGTGAAATACCCATCTCGAACATCCTCTCGGCATCTTCCGCATGGTCAGAACCGCTGATCACGATAATGGGCACATATTTGTCCAGTTTCCGGATTTCTTCGGCCATCTCCAGCCCGTTCATTCTGGGCATCTTGATGTCGGAAAGCACGATCTGCGGCCGATGCTTGATGAATAGCGCCAGCCCTTCGCTGCCATTTTTCGCGACATACACCATCACCAAACGGCGATTCAGGTAAAGGGCGAGATAGTCGCGCGTCAGATCGTCGTCTTCGACATACAGCAGGGTCATCTGGTCCAGCGCCACGGGCGTTTCAATTTTTCCCGGGGTATCTACCACCGGAGGCAATTCAGTCCATACCGATGGCGGAACATTGCAATCGAAATTTATTTCGAGCAAGGTAACATCGTCCACTCTGAATTGCCGTGCGGCTTCCTCGACTTTGCCGGACACCGAGCCGAATACATCCTGCGCGCAGCCACCACCGAACAATTCATGCAATTTATTTTCGTTATCGAATTGCGGATCACAGGCTTGCAGCGTATCCACCAGCCCGTCGGTGTACAGGTAAATGCTCGCGTTCCGCTCCATCCTGAAGCGCTCCGCTTCCACCGAAAAGCTTTCTTCGCCGACCATACCCAACGCGGTCGATCTGGAATGACAGGTATGCAGCAAGGTTCCGGCATCATCGAATATGAGCGCCGCCGGATTGCCGCAATTCAGCACCTCGATAAAGTGCTCGCCGGGATTCAGGCGTACCAGAGTCGCCGCCACGAAGTGTTCGGTAATATTCTGCTCGTACAGGGAACGGTTCAATGCGGCGGCGATGGACAGCAGGGAAAATCCGCGCGATGCGCGCTGCTGGAAAATTCTCGGCACCTGCAGCGCCGGGATGACCGCAGACAGACCATGGCCCGCGCCGTCGGCCAGCATCACATACAGGTCGTCGTGGTATTTCTCCACGCTGTAAAAGTCCCCGCTCACCGCCAGCTTGGGGATGTTCAGATACCTGATGCTGGAAATTTCATCGCGATGGTTTGCCTCCAGATAGCGCGACACATAACTCTTGATGCATTCGCTCTGATAGTCTGTTTCATTCAGCATGGAGTCCATTTTCCGCAGACGACTCTGCAGCTTGCGCCCCTGATCCAGCGATTCAGCCACGCTGACCAGCGTAGCCATCAGCACATCGGTATCCACCGGCTTGACGATAAACTTGACGATTCCCAAATCGATAGACGAGAGCAGCACGTCGCTCTCGTTGTGCGCAGAAATCAGGATCAACGGAATTTCATGGTCTATCTCGCGTATTGCGCGGCACATGTCCAGCCCATCCATCCCGCCCATGCGTATGTCCGAAATAACCAGATCGGGATGCTGCCCCTTGAACATATCCAGGCCCGCCAGCCCGTTATGCGTCGCGTGCACCCGGTTGACCCGCCGCGCCAGGTAACTCGCCATATTTTCGCGCGCCTCGTCGTCGTCCTCGACAAACAGCACGGAAAGTTTAGCCAACAATGCGGCCTTCGCGGCCCCTTCCCCGCCGGTTTCAATGGATAACATGTTCGCTCCCTGTTGCGGCACGCGGCAAGTACACGGTAAACCTGGCGCCCCCCGCCACGTTCCGCGCCTCGATCCGGCCTTTCATGTTTTTCTCGATGGTGACGAGCGTCATGTACAAACCGATCCCGACGCCATTCTCCTTGGTGGTGAAGTGCGGCTCGAATATCCTGGGCAACACTTCCCGAGGAATTCCGCCGCCATTGTCGGTCACGCTATGCACCGCAAATTCGCCTTCCTCGCCGATCTCGATGACGATCTCGCCGGCCTCGATTTTTCTGGCGACAATAGCGTCCTTGGCGTTGCTCAGGATATTCATCACCGCCTGCGAATACTCGTTGGCATAGCCGTTGACGGCCACATCTTGCCCGCAGCGCACGACAATATTGATGTGGTTGTTTTTCATTGAAGCGTCAAGCAGATTGATGCATTCGTCGGTCACTTGCTTCAGGCTGAATATCCCCATGCTCTTGTCAGCCCGGAAGAAGTGGCGAAAATCATCTATGGTGCTGGACATCTTCTGGATAATTTTCTTGGACTTGCCGACGGCCGTCTTGATATAGGCCAGATCGCATTCTCCATAGAGTGCTGAATCCTCCAGGTCGCTGAGTATTAATCCCAGGGAATTGATGGGTTGGCGCCATTGATGGGCGATATTGCCTATCATCTCGCCCATCCCCGCCAATCTGGATTGGCGCTGCAATAGCGCATCCTTTTCCATATTCTTCTGGATCTCCTCGCGCACCCGCGTATCCAGTTCCCGATTCAACCGGATCAACGCCTCTTCCGCCAATTTCTGCGCATGGATGTCGTGCATCACGCCGACGACCTGGGCCACTTGTCCATCGACCGCGCGGTTCGGCGTCATATTCATGCTGAGCCAGCGCCATGTGCCGTCGGCATGCCTGGCGCGATAACGCAAATCGGATACCTTGCCCCCATCCCTGATGACCCGATTGAAGCCTTCCATCAGCTTTTCCCGATCCGACGCATGAAACAGTTCCGCGTCGAGCAACTCCACCAGCGTGTGGCCGACAAACATATCCGTGTTGTATCCCAGCATGTCCCGCACCTGATCCGACACGAATACCAGATTCAAATCGATATCCGCCGCCCAGATAATTGCGCTGGCCGATTCCACAATGGATTTGAGTTGCGACTCGATTGCAGTCTGGCTGCTGGTATCCAACACGATCGCCAGCAACGAGCCGCCCAGCTCCTGTTCGAAAAATTGCAGGAACACCTCCACCGGATACAGGCTGCCGTCCTTGCGTCTATGCAAAGAATTGAACTTCCTGACGCTATTTTTGTTGCTCAACACATGCCTGTTCAATTCTTCCGCCTCTTCGTCGGAAAAGCTGGCCTGGATGTCGTTGGGCGTCAACGCTTGCAACTCCTCCATCGTGTAGCCCAGATTCTCCAGCGCGCGCCGGTTGGCGAACGTGAAATGCCTGGTACGCGCATCGCACATGTATATCTCGTTGCGGCTTGCAGAAATGGTTTTATCCAGCATATGCAACGCCGCATTGCTGGCTTTTTCCCTGTCCTCGGCAAACTTGCGTGCGCTGATATCCTCAACCACAACCAGACAAAAAATTTTCCGCTCATCGGCAACTGCCCTGAACAAACCATAAAGCGGCAGATTTAATCTCAGGCGTTTATTTCTGCCCGCCTGCTCGAACGGCAGTTCGCATGAAATATTTACATCCGACTCGAATGTCTCATCCAAAAATTTCCGGAACTGTTCCCGCCTATCCAGCGGCAAGAAATCGTCCAGAAAATAGCGCGTCAACCATCCCTCTTGAATCTCCCAATGACGTGATGCGGGAAATTTGGCATCACATATCCTGCCCTCGCGGTTCAGGAACAGGTAGCCGTTCTCTGCGGCTTCCTTCCAAGAAAGGCCTGGGTTATTGGCTGAAACTTTCTGCCTGAGGCGATTGAATTCTTCGCTCAACAGTTCTGTTTCAATCTGGTTGATGCGTAATTCATACAGCTGCCGCGCAATGTCGTGCTGTTGCGACGAACTCTCTTCAGCCTGCTCTTGCCGCAAACGGTCCTGTGCGGCCCTGCGCAAGGTGTCCATGTTGGCCAGTGCGGCATCGGTTGTATGTATCCTGTTCATCGCATCTCCGTACTTCACTTAGTCCTGAGCCATGGCGAGGCACTCTTCACGCCACAGGCATTCAAATTGTTGGCACACCCGGTTATACGTAGACGCACAGCAATCGTAATTTCCTTCGACACGCTGAAATTTCCTGATCAATTCGATCTTGGCGGATTTGTTCACCTTCACGGCAGGATCGCCAAGCGTGACTTGCTCGTTTGAATTGATGCCGCTCATAGCGCCCCCTGAAAAATTAAAAAACCACCTCGGCACGAATGCCTGCCACCCTGGCATTGCCGAGCAGCGGATTCATGTTGGGATTCCGGATATATTGAACCAGCGGTTGCAGCACAAACCAGGGTTTGATCTGGCTGCGATAAGTTGCCTCGATCACCGTTTCCGCATTGGTCGATGCGGCGAGCAGCCGGTATTTGGCGCCGGCATGGCTTGTGGTGACGGCAATGCCGGCCATATCGTCGTCGCGCCCCGCCAACATGCCGCGGTAACGCATTCCCGCGCTGGCCGACCAATCGGATTGATGCACCTCAGGATTGGCGATGCCGTAACGGACAAAGCCTGCCAGGCTTCGGGCCGGATGAGCCTCATCCCAGTACAGGGTGCGTTCCGCCAGGACATAGGCGCCCTGGCGGGAGCGAGGCAATGGATTGCCTTGAGCGTCGGTTTCGGTCAGGTCGTTATAACTCCCGGAGTATTTCCAAAAACCGATGGCCGTCTTGAAGATGGTTTCATATTTTTCATGCAACAGGATTAACGGGTCCATCCTGGCTGCCACTCCTGGGGTGACGGGTTCGAAATTATGTCCTTCTTCCAGCGGGGTGTAGCCTATTTCGGCAATGGCAAATTTTCCGTCCTGCTGGTCGAAATAAAGGTGAGTGCTGCCCGGGTTGTTCACATCGCCCGGAATGGCGTCGTTGATTGCCACCATCAGATAGGCCGTGCGCCTGGGCGAGCTGTATTTGGTGCGTATGCCGAAAGTCGACATATTGAATATCGGCGGGCTATGCGCCACGCGTCCGTTGTTGGCGACCTGCGCCACTTCCGAGGCCATGCCGTAAGGCGGATGGATGAAAACGCCAGAGGCTTCGGTGACATAAAATTCGGAATCTATCGGATACAGTCCGGCCAGCACCGAAAGACTGCCGGAATAAAAGTTTTTTTGCATCCAAGCCTGGAAGAAACCGGTGCGGTCTTGCCCCACTTCGATGTTGTCCACTCCGGTAAAGCTGCCTACATAGTCGAGGTTCATCTTGGCTCCCGAATCGATGTTGTAATGCAGATAGGCCGAAGTCCCGTCCCAGCCCAGTACTTTTTCCAGATCCATACTGGCCTGGAGTTCGGTGTGCCTGAGCCATCCCGATCCTCCAGCGATGCCACCCTTGCTGTTGTCCAGCCAATCGCTCTTGTGCGCAAATGCAAAAATCAGCCCCTTGCCATACAGATCGGAACGCATGCCGCCCCAATCTCCGCTCAGGGTCCGGCTGCTCCAACCCTGTTTGTCATCTTCAATGGCCAGCGCCGCAGCGATGGGCGCGTTCAATGCCGCAAACAACAGGCAGCTCCATACAACAAACCCTATCACCGCAAGGATCGCGCGTCTGGCGCCGAAAATAATGGCTGGTTGTTGCATTGTGTTCTCCATGCGCGTTATCTCAAACTCAGGCAACTTCTCCGGCTGCTTGATATCTATCGCGGTTGTGTCAACTCCACACCCGACTTGTCGGGTAGTGTATTGCCTGACTTTGTTAAAAACCGCTCCCACTAAACTGCACCCCTAAAAGTCATTTGCGTCGCTCCCGCAAAATCTGGAATGACTAATTTTTAGAACCATCCTGAATCCCATATCCTGTTTCTTAGTGTAGTGTTGCATTCTGTTTGGAACTTAACTTCTTCTGTGGGAGCGGCTTTAGCCGCGATGCTGACAGTGAAATCCAGCGGCCAATCGCGGCTTAAGCCGCTCCCACAAAGGACTTGCTTGATAACTGCATTAAGTTTCATCATCAGTGCAACGCTACACTAGAACTCTTTCCACTCGCCGTCTTCGCCAGATGTCTGTGCCCCATGGCCATTGCCGCCACGGGCCTTGATCACCGCAGGATGAACCGGCTTGCCCGCCGCAGGCCGGACTGCGCCCTTGACCGGGCGCCGCGCGATGGCCGCCTGGCCGGACGGAATCGCATGAGTCACCGCTGCCGCTACACGGGGCACAACTTCGCCGCCCGCACGACCGTCCACCTTGAATGTCCCCACCGCAACCGCGAGGTTCTGCGCCTGCTCTTCCAGCGATTCGGCTGCAGCAGCCGCTTCTTCGACCAAGGCCGCATTCTGCTGGGTCACTTCGTCCATCTGCGTGATCGCGGTGTTGACCTGCTCTATGCCCTGGCTCTGCTCCGCAGACGCCGCCGTGATCTCGCTCATGATGTCGGTGACGCGACGGATGCTGGACACGATCTCTTCCATCGTCTGCCCGGCCTGTGCCACCAGCTTGGAACCTCCCTCCACCTTCTCCACCGAGTCGCCGATCAGCGTCTTGATCTCCTTCGCCGCCGCAGCGCTTCTCTGCGCCAGGTTCCTCACCTCGCCCGCCACCACCGCGAAGCCCCGCCCCTGCTCACCCGCACGGGCGGCTTCCACCGCCGCGTTCAATGCCAGGATGTTGGTCTGGAAGGCGATGCCGTCTATCACGGAAATGATGTCCACGATCTTGCGCGACGATTCGTTGATCGAGTCCATCGTCGTCACCACTTCTCCGACCACCGTGCCGCCACGGCCCGCCACGTCCGACGCGCTGATCGCGAGCTGGTTGGCCTGCTTGGCGTTCTCGGCGTTCTGCTTCACGGTGGACGTCAGTTCTTCCATGCTGCTGGCGGTCTCTTCGAGTGAAGACGCCTGCTCCTCGGTGCGCTGCGACAGATCGCTGTTGCCTGCGGCGATTTCCTTGGATGCGGTGTTAATCGTGTCGGTTGCTTCCTTGATCTGCCCTACCAGATCTTTCAGGTTGGCGACGGTGCCGTTGACCGCTTCCTTGGTCTGTCCAAACACGCCGGGGTAGTCCTTGCTGATGCTCTGGGTCAGGTCGCCACGGGCCAACAGGTTGGCCACGCGCAGCACGTCGTTCAGCCCGGTCTCGGTGACCGTGGACAGTTGGTTGAGCAGATCGGACAGTTCCTTGGTATAGCCCTGCTTACCCGCCATGTCCATCTTGACGCTGAAGTCGCCGCGCACCGCCGCCGCTTCGACGATGTTCTTGATCTCGCCGACGATCTTGGTCAGCGCATCGACGGTGTTGTTCACACCCACCTTGGTCTGGCCGAATACGCCGGGGTAATCCTTGGTGATGCGCTGGGACAGGTCACCATTGGCCAGCGCGGTCGCCACGCGGGTCACGTCGTTCAGCCCGGTCTCGGACACACTCGACAGGCTGTTCAGCAGGTCGGACAGCTCCTTGGTGTAGCCCGCCTTGCCGTTCAAGTCCATCTTGACGCTGAAGTCGCCGCGCACCGCCGCCGCCTCGACGATGCTCTTGATCTCGGCGACGATGGCCCGCAGGCTGTCCTGCATGGTCTTCAGCGAATACAGCAGGCTACTGGTATCACCAACCTTTAGCGCCAGATTCACGCTCAGGTCGCCTGCGGCGATCTTGCCCACCGCATCGGCCGCATAGTCGGGTTCGCCGCCCAGCTGCTTCATCAGGTTACGTACGATGAAAAACGCGATGGCCACGCCAGC
>JACPYR010000079.1 GCA_016195965.1 Nitrosomonadales bacterium
AGTCACTTTTTCTTGCTTCGCCAAAGAAAAAGTAACCAAAAAGAAGGCGACCCCGGTTTGCCGCCCCTGCGGGGTACCCTCGATCAGCCGCAAGCAAGCGGGGCTGCGCAACTCGACCTGGCGGGCGCACACTCCGCGCCCCACTGCGGGACTCGAACATAACCAGCGACTTGGTTGACGTCGTTTGCCAGCTTAGTCGAATGGCTAGTTGTTTCATCAGTGCTCGCCTAAACCTCCGCTCACTTGTGTCTGATCGAGGCGGCGCACAGGGGGAGAAAAACTAAAAACCGTATGGCGGACAACTGTTAACTGCCGGGCAGGCAGAATGCAAAGCGCCGATTGCAGTTTTTCCGTAGGCTATTACAAGGTTTGGTAGACGGCTACGTGCCAAGCCAAATTTTGTGAATATCCACCCTCAGGAATCGTAACAATATAACCCTCAGTATCAGCTCATCAGCTCTAACTCGCCAGAAATAAGGGGGTTGTTGATCGCAAATCCATCGTTTAGCATATTATGCGTATGGCATAATCTTATAAAACTGCAATTTAAACCACAGAGATCACAGAATACACCGAGAAAGCGTCGATTTCACACGCTTCCATAAGCTCACCTCAAAGGTGCTCAATCTCTTGTTCAAACCGTTTGTTTTATCTCGGTGATATCTGTGCTCTCGGTGGTTAACTAAGTTTTTCAGGATAATTCAAGAGCAGAAATTAATAATTTTGGCAAATAAATAATGTGGTATTTACAAACTTTCCACACTTATGGAAGTACGGTTTTTAAAGTGAGCAATACTTATCCCCTTGTCGGAATATTGGGGTAGTAAAAATATTTGGGCGTAGTGATTAATAAAGGGAAAAATAATGTTCAACAATATGAAAATTGGTACCCGCCTGGTGATAATGATGGCACTACTCCTGCTATTCATGATCGTGATTGGCGTGGTTGGACTGTATGCCGCCAGTAAGGCGAATGCTGGCATGAAGGAAATGTACCAAAACAGCATGATTCCGGCTATAAGATTGAATGAAATCTCACGAAAAATGCTGCGCAACCAGATCATGATTGCCAAGGGTATAAACTATCCAGAGCATATGAACGAATATCTCAAGGAGATCGCAGAGAATCGAGCCGTTATCAACAAGAAATGGGATGAATACATAAAGAACGCCGATCTGTCCGACGGCGATAAGGTGCTGACAGGCAATTTTGATGCGGCGCGCGCGCGTTATGTGGAAGATGCTCTCAAGCCTGCCGTGGCTGCGATGCAAGCCAACAATGTAGAACTTATCAAACAGATTCAGGTGCAGCATATCCAACCGTTGTTCGAGCCTATGAATGATGCATTAAAGCACTGATCAATATGCAAGAGCAAGACTCCAAGGAGGCCAGTGAAAATTCGGAGGCAACTTATAAAAACGTGCGCATGATTTCAATAGCGATGATACTGATCGGTGCGGCATTGGGTGGTGCGCTGGGATACTCGATCATACGCGGTGTTAACCGTTCGGTGGGCGATTTGCGCGGTACGATGGTGAAGATGTCGGCGGAGGGTGATTTGAATCAGCGCGCCAAAGTGCATGGCATGGATGAGATCGGTCAGGCGGCCACGGCGTTCAATAACTTGATTGATGGTTTTGCAAACATTATCCGCCAAGTGAGTAGTGGTTCAGCTACAGTATCCAGCACCGCTACACAACTGGCTGTTGCCTCCGCGCAAATTTCCCAAGGATCACAGACGCAGAGTGAGGCAGCAGCCTCCACGGCGGCAGCAGTAGAGCAAATTACCGTCAGCATCAACTTGGTGGCAACGAATACCGAGGAAGTACGCAAGCTGTCCGAAACCAGCCTGAATCAAACCCAATTGGGTAATCAGAGCGTCACGGCCATGATAGGCGAGATACGCCACGTGCAAGATGCAGTCAACCAGGTCGCTGGCTCCGTGAAGGAGTTTATCGAGAGCACTCGATCGATCTCTGGCATGACCCAACAGGTCAAAGAAATTGCCGACCAGACCAACCTGCTGGCATTGAATGCGGCGATCGAGGCGGCACGTGCTGGGGAGCAAGGACGCGGCTTTGCCGTGGTGGCGGATGAAGTGCGCAAATTGGCGGAAAAATCTGCAAAGTCGGCCAGCGAAATTGATCAGGTAACAAACTCGCTGAACCAGAAATCCACTACGGCGGAGGAGGCGGTTCAGGCTGGCTTGCGTTCCCTGCAGGCGACGCATGAGCATGTGGAGCGCGTTTCGGCAATATTAACCGAGGCGGGCGAGGCAGTATCAAAATCCAGCCACGGTGTAGGCGACATCGCCGCATCGGTCAGCGAGCAAAGCCAAGCCAGTACTGAGATAGCACGCAATGTCGAGAAGATCGCGCAGATGTCAGAGGAGAATCACGCGGCCGTGCAATCGAATAGTCAGGACATTGCCCGTCTGGAAGGCTTAGCGAAAGAATTGCAAACTGCCGTGAGTAAATTCAAAGTTTAGAGTTGGTAGCTCATATCGGTTTAAGTAAATCCTGCTCAATAATACTTGAAAGTTTCGTATCGCATGTAGAAGCACTGCCAATGACTAACCCAGAAAGCCACGCTGGGCAAGTAATTGGTCATAGTTGCCGGGCGGTGTGGTTGTTGGTGCTTTAGCTCCTTTGCAACCGCGGCGTACCCTTTACGGGGGCAATCCTTGGTGGTTTTGATTTTAACTGTTGGGTATCGCTACTCAACTCAACCTACATGCTACGATCAGCACGTGCGGGATGTTTAAAAATGAGGCTTCATTGAACAATCCAATTGAAAAAACCAAGATCGTCGAGGTAGCCGCCGCCGTTCTCCAATGCCCCGACAACTCCTTCCTCCTCGCGCAGCGCCCTTCCGACAAAATCTGGGCGGGCTATTGGGAATTCCCGGGCGGCAAGGTCGAACCGGGTGAAACTCCCTATCATGCACTGGTGCGCGAGCTGCGCGAGGAGCTAGGCATCACCGTCACAACCGCCTATCCGTGGCTGACGCGCGTGTTTACCTATCCGCACGCGACGGTGCGGCTGCATTTTTTTCGTGTGACAGCGTGGAGCGGCGAGCTGCATCCTCACGAGGGGCAACAGTTTGCGTGGCAGTCCACCTCACTAGCTCCCCCCAGGGGTGAGAAAGTTTCTCCGATGTTGCCCGCCAATGCTCCTGTCTTGCGCGCGCTGGAACTGCCTGCGCTGTATGCGATCAGCAACGTGCAGGAACTGGGCGAACAGGAATTCATGCGCAGGCTAGAAGCCGCGTTGCATAATGGTTTGCGGCTGGTGCAGTTACGCGAAAAAAATTATGAGCGCGGGGCATTGCGCGCGCTGGCGATGCAGATGCTGCCGCTGTTGCGGCAGCATGATGTGCGTCTGATCATCAATGCCGACATCGAGCTGGCCGGGGAAATCGGTGCGGATGGCGTGCAGCTGACGGGTGCGCAATTGGCTGAACTGGGCGAACGTCCCGCGCTGGACTGGTGCGCGGCTTCTTGTCACAACGCCGGTGAGTTGCGCAGAGCCGAAGCGCTGGGTTGCGATTTCGCGCTGCTGAGTCCGGTGCTGGCAACGCAGTCTCATCCCGGTGCGCCGCATCTGGGCTGGGAGAATTTTGCGGCGGTCGCGGCGGGTGCTTCGATCCCGGTGTATGCGCTGGGAGGCTTGACGCGTGACGATATGCAGACCGCGTGGCAGCATGGCGCACACGGCATAGCCCTATTGCGTCAGGCGTGGTGATTCCGCTTCCATTGCTGATACCGCGACAGTTTCGAATAAAACCGGAACGGGATTTTATTCGGTGAATTCCTGTTCTTCCACGGGCTGCGCGACGCGATAGTCTTCATTCGCCCATCGTCCGAGGTCGATCAGCTTGCAGCGTTCGCAACAGAATGGACGAAAGCGGTTACTGGTGTCCCATGGATGCTCTTTGCCGCAGTGCGGGCAGGATACGAGCAAGGGTGCTTTGCCGGGCATTATGCTGAGATGCTGCAAAAGGTCAGTTCGAACGGTACATCATGTTCGAACAGTGCGGATTTAGCCGAGAAGTTGGCGGCGATGAAGCGGATATTGAGCGCATATTTATTTGCGCCGACCTCGGGTATGCACGCCAATTCCCGGTTGATGCGCACCCGCAGCATTTGTGAAGTGCGCCCGCCCTGCATTTGCTGGAACGTACCCTGGTGCGCGGTGAAGTGGAAGGTTTTGCCATTTTCGCGCAGCAGGCGCAGGACAATTTTCAAGCCAATATGCAGCGGTAACAGTGGCGCCAGCCAGGAGAGCAGGCTTTCGCGGCGCAGGGCTGCATCCTGTTCTTGCCAGTAGTGGTAGGAGGGTAGGTCGAATTCACAGGTTCCACCCGGCATCACCGCGCGCTGTTTGATGCCCATCAACCATTCGTTTTCACGCAGGTGCTGACCGGTCTTCCCGCTCATTGCGAGCAAATATACGGACGCCTGCTCAATTTCAGTCAGGATGCCTTCCAATGCCTGTTCGGATATCTCGGGGTTATTGTGCAGCCCGGACAGCAGGCGTTTTTGGCGTTCCAGTTCCTGCAATAAATCGGATTTCAAGTCGGCGCGGCTGATGACTTCCAGTATCTCGAACAATGTGATCAGCGCCGCGTGGTGGTCTATGCTTTGATCGAGTTCGGTGAAGTGCGCCATGCGCGCGAACAGATCTTCGAGGCGCAACAGGGTGCGCACCTTTTCATTGAGAGGGAACTCGTAGCTGATCACGCTGACATTGCCTGTTTTTCGATTGTTATTAGACGCGCACGATATATTGAATGCCCCATTATCGTCAATTGTTGTTTTGCATGCCGGAATAGTGTTCGTGCAGAAAGGCTACCTGTTCAGCCAGGCTGTCCAGACCGACGTCGTTGTGTATGATATCGTCGGCCTGACGTAACCGTTCGGCCCGTGGCATTTGCTGGGCGATGATGCTGCGTACTTCCGCTTCAGGGAGGTGGCTACGGCCAATGACACGCGCAACCTGGATGTTTTCATCGCAATCTACCACCAGCACGCGCTGAACCAGTTGCCGGAATGACGGGCTTTCGAGCAGCAGCGGCACGGCGATGATGATGTAGGGGCGGTCGCGTAATTGCCTTAATTGCACTTTGGCTTGTGTCAGTATCAGGGGGTGCAGGATGGCTTCCAGGCGTTGTTTGGCGGCGGCATCCGCAAAGATCAGCACGCGCATTTTTGCGCGATCCAGCTGGCCTTGTTCCGCGATGAAATTCGCACCGAATGCCGCGCGGATCGCGTCCATCGCAGCACCGTCGCGCTGCGTCAACCGATGGGCGAGGGCATCCGTGTCGATGATGCCCGCGCCATGCTGTGCGAACAAATTTGCCACGGTACTTTTGCCAGAGCCTATTCCCCCGGTGAGACCGACGACAAGGCTCATCGGACCGCAAGAAGCTGCAAATAGCCGTGCGTCAGCGCCGTCCCCCAGAATAATGCGATGAGTCCGCCGCCGGCCAGATAGGGGCCAAACGGGATAGGGATGTTGCGGCCATGCTTGAGGGCGATGATCAGGGTGATGCCCACTATTGCGCCGACCAGCGAAGACAATAAAATGATCAGCGGCAGCAGTTGCCAGCCCAACCATGCCCCCAGTGCAGCCAGCAGCTTGAAGTCGCCGTAGCCCATGCCTTCTTTTCCGGTGGCGAGTTTGAACAGCCAGTAAACGACCCACAGCGCGAGATAACCGAATATTGCACCCAGTACCGCGCTGGATAAATCGGTAAATATTCCGAACAGGTTGAACAGCAATCCGCCCCAGAGCAGCGGCAGGGTGATGTCGTCCGGCAGTAGTTGCGTGTCGAAATCAATCATCGTGAGCGCCAGCAATGCCCAGATCAGCAACAGCGCGCCAGCGGCGGCGGGCCCGAAGCCAAAATGCCATGCCGCAAACGCGGACAGTATCGCGCTGATAGCCTCTATGATCGGATAGCGCGGCGAGATTGCGGCGCCGCAGCCCTTGCACTTGCCGCCTAACAGCACATAGCTGAGGATGGGGATGTTCTCTAATGCGCCGATGGTGTGACCGCAATGAGGGCAGGCGGAACGTGGGGCAACGAGGTTGTAGGGTGTGTGCGGGGCGATTTCTTCGCCGCGCAACTCGGCGCATTGCTGTTGCCAACCGCGCTCCATCATTTTTGGCAGACGATGGATCACCACATTCAAGAAACTGCCGACCATCAGTCCGAGGATCAGGCACGTGCTGACGAAAACGGGTGGCGCCGTTTGCAGTAATTCAAAAAAACTCATCGTGCTGCAACAATGGCCGAGGATAGATGGGTGTGCAGGAGGCTTATATCGGGCGCCTCGCCGCTTGCAGCTTGCGTCGGCTCTCCCATCAGATGACTTCACCCATTTTGAATATCGGCAGGTACATCGCGACCACCATGCTGCCGATCAGCCCGCCGAGGACTACCATGATAACCGGTTCCATCAGGCTGGATATCGCGGCTACCGCATCATCTACTTCGGCCTCATAGAAGTCCGCCACTTTACCCAGCATCGAGTCCAGCGAGCCTGCCTCTTCACCGATGGCGACCATCTGCAGCACCATGCTTGGAAACAATTCCGTGTTCTGCATCGAGACGGTCAAACCGCTGCCGGTGCTGACCTCGCGCTGAATGTTTTTGGTGGCACGGTAATACACCGCATTGCCAGCCGCACCGGCGACCGAGTCGAGGGATTCGACCAAGGGCACGCCCGCAGCGAACATCGTGGATAGAGTGCGGGTCCAGCGCGCGATTGTGGCTTTGCGGATCAAGTCGCCGAAAACGGGCATTTTAAGCAGCAGCTTATCCATGGTTTCCTGCATTTTTTTACTGCGCTTCCAGAAATAGAAGAAGGTGTAAAAACCGCCGCCTATCCCGCCGAAAATTAGGTACCAATAATTGACAAAGGCATCGGAGACGGCCATGAGCACCAGGGTCGGGGCGGGCAATTTTGCGCCAAAGCCCTCGAAAAGTTCCTTGAAAGCCGGGATCACAAAAATCATGATCACGGCGGTGATGATGAATGCCACGGCAATGATGGAGACCGGATAGAACAGCGCCGATTTGATTTTGCTCTTGAGCGCCTGGGTTTTTTCCATATAGGTTGCCAGACGTTCCAGCAATGCATCCAGAATACCTGCGGCCTCACCTGCGCCGATCAGGTTGCAATACAGCGTGTCGAAATACAGCGGATATTTCAAGAAGGCCTGCTGCAAGCTGCTGCCGGTTTCAACGTCTGTTTTGATATCCATCAGCAGGCGCGCGACGGAGGGGTTGCTATGCCCCTTGCCGACGATGTCGAAAGCCTGCAACAGGGGCACGCCCGATTTCATCATGACAGCCAGCTGGCGAGTGAACAGCGTGATATCTTTGGCGGTGATGGCCTTGCCCTTTTGTTTGGACTTTTTAATTTTTGTGACATTGACCCCCTGGCGGCGCAGATTGGCCGACACACTGGCTTCGCCAACCGCGCGCATCTCGCCTTTGACAGGCTTGCCGGATTTGTCCTTGCCTTCCCACGAATAGGTGAACTCTTTCGGTTTTGTTTTGTGGTCCTTTGCTGCGACAGCCATAGTGTCTCCCTTGGGTCACCGGTTTACGGGCTTAATGTTGGCGGGCATCATGCCGAGCTTTACGCCTCTTGTAAAGGCATGTTTATTATTGCCGATTAATTGGACGTGCCGGAAAAATTCGCGCCACCTTCACAATGCGGTCTTGAGTCTGGATGATTTCGATCGGGTAACCCGCAATTTTCAGGCTGGTGCCTGTTTCAGGAATATCTTCAAGATGTTCGAGTATCAAGCCGTTCAATGTTTTTGCGCCGGCCAGCGGCAAATGCAAACCCAGTTTGCGGTTAAGTTCGCGCAAGCTGCTGCTGCCTTCCAGCAGCACGCTGCCGTCGTCCTGGCGCATAAATTTACCGGTTTGGGTGGGCGATTGTGTGGTGAATTCCCCGACGATTTCTTCGAGGATATTTTCCAGTGTCACCAAACCGAGCAGTTCGCCATATTCATCTACCACCAGTCCCAGCCGGGTGTGGCGCTCCTGAAATTGCTGCAATTGCTTGAGCAGCGGCGTGTCGGAAGGGATGAAATAGGGCTCGTTGAGAATATCGCGCAACTTGGATAAATCCAGCGTCGATTCTTGCAGCAATGCCGGAACCCGTTTGATATGCAAGATGCCGATGATGTTGCTGGGCGTGTCGGCATAAACCGGCAGCAGGGTGTGGTGACAGGTGATGATTTGATGGCGCAACTCATTCGCGTCGGCATTGATATCGAGTGCTTCGATCTGATTGCGCGGGATCATCACGTCGTTCACGGTGATGCGTTCGAGATCGACCAGGTTGAGCAGCATCTTCTGATGCTTGCGCGGCAGAAAGTGCTCTGAATCCAGAACCAGTCCGCGCAACTCTTCCAGGGTTACCTTCTGTTTGCTCTGGTCGGTCTGTATCTTGATGCGCAGCAACCACAGCACCCCTTTTACGATGGCGCTGGCCACCGAGACAACCGGATGAAAAAGCGTGATCAGCGGCGTGAGCAAATAGCTGGCGGGTAGGGCGATGCGTTCGGGAAAACTGGCCGCGATAATTTTGGGCATGATCTCGCTGAACACCAGGAGTATAAAGGTAATAGCCAGCGTGCCGACCAGGATTGCCCAATCGTTCTGTCCGAACAGGCGCAGGATGATGATATTGGTCACCGCTGCCGCCGCAACATTGAGCAAGGTGTTGCCGAGCAGGATGGAGCCGAGCAGCTTGTCTACCTTGCCGAGCAGGCGGTTGACCAGCTTGGCGCCGCGATTGCCTTTGCGGATCATGCTGTTCAGCCGGTAGCGGTTGATGGCCATCATGCTGGTTTCCGAGCCGGAAAAAAACGCACTGCAAACCAGCAGCAGCAGCAAGATGCCAAATAATGTCGGTAGCGAGATGTCGTCCAAAGTGATGCCTTGGTTATGAATGGTGTAGGGGCATTTCGGCAGCGAGAATAGTGGGCGAGAGGGAACCGGGTGTCAAGCGGGGTGCCGCTTGCTGGCAATCATCAGCCATACTCCGGCAATGACCATCGGCAGGCTAAGCCATTGTCCCATGCTGACACCCCAGGTCATCAGGCCGAAGATGCCATCATCCGGATTGCGGGTGAATTCGGCCAGGAAGCGGAAGCTGCCGTAACCGATCAGAAATAACCCCGATACCGCGCCGATCGGACGCGGTTTGCGCGCATACAGCCAGAGCAGCGTAAACAGCACCACACCTTCAAGCGCAAATTCGTAAAGCTGTGAGGGATGGCGCGGCATGCTATCTACCCTGGGGAAGATCATCGCCCATGGCACATCAGCGGGCCGCCCCCACAGTTCGCCGTTGATGAAATTTCCGAGGCGGCCAAATGCCAGTCCGGGCGGCACCAGCGGGGCAATGAAATCCATCAGCTGCAGCCAGTGCAATTTCTGTTTTCGGGCGAACCATGCCATCGCCACCAGTACGCCGAGAAAGCCGCCGTGGAATGACATGCCGCCTTCCCATACGGCGAGAATCTTGATGGGATGGGAGAAATAATAACCGGGGTTGTAAAACAGCACCTCGCCTAATCGTCCGCCCAGAATCACCCCGAGCACGCCAAAGAACAGCAGGTCATCGAGCAGCTTGGCATTGAAAGGGTTGGCGGGGGGCGGAGGATAGTCGCGCACGCTCTTCTTGGGGTCTTGTACCTTATGCCTTGTATCCTGCACCTTATCCAGCATGGCGATGCGTTTGCGCCCCAGCCACAGAAAAGTCATAAAGCCTGCGAGGTACATCAACCCATACCAGTGAACGGCAAACGGGCCGATTTGCAGGGCGACAGGATCGAATTGCGGATGAACGAACATGAACGAATCGGGTAAAATTGGAAATTCGATTATACGTGCTTCCACTTCCCTGAGAGAGACATCATGCCCCAATATCGTTCCCGCACCTCCACTCATGGCCGCAACATGGCAGGCGCACGCTCGTTGTGGCGCGCCACCGGCATGACCGACGGCGACTTCGGCAAGCCCATCATCGCGATCGCCAACTCGTTTACGCAGTTCGTGCCCGGTCACGTTCACCTCAAGGATCTGGGGCAGATGGTGGCGCGCGAAATCGAAAAGGCGGGCGGCATCGCCAAGGAATTCAACACCATTGCTGTAGACGACGGCATCGCGATGGGGCACGACGGCATGCTGTATTCGCTGCCATCACGCGACCTGATCGCCGACAGCGTGGAGTACATGGTCAACGCGCATTGTGCCGACGCGCTGGTGTGCATCTCAAATTGCGACAAGATTACGCCGGGCATGCTGATGGCCGCGATGCGTTTGAACATCCCGGTGGTGTTCGTGTCCGGCGGGCCGATGGAAGCCGGCAAGGTCAATTGGCAGGGCAAGGTGAAAGGCCTCGATCTGGTGGATGCGATGGTCGCGGCGGCGGACAGCAAAATCAGCGACGAGGAAGTTGAGGCTATCGAGCGTTCCGCTTGCCCGACCTGCGGCTCATGCTCCGGGATGTTTACCGCGAACTCGATGAACTGTCTGACCGAGGCGCTGGGTCTCAGCTTGCCGGGCAACGGTTCGCTGGTGGCGACCCATGCCGCGCGCAAGGAATTGTTCCTTAAAGCAGGCCGTCTGATCGTCGAGCTATGCAAGCGCCACTACGAGCAGGACGATGCGTCGGTGCTGCCGCGCAACATCGCCACCTTCAAGGCCTTCGAGAACGCGATGACGCTGGACATCGCTATGGGCGGCTCGACCAACACCGTGCTGCACCTGCTCGCGATTGCGCGCGAAGCGGAAGTGGATTTCACGATGAAAGACATGGACCGGCTGTCGCGCCATGTGCCGACGCTATGCAAGGTGGCGCCATCCAGCGAATACCATCTGGAAGATGTGCACCGCGCGGGCGGCGTCGCGGCGATACTGGGTGAACTGGATCGCGCGGGTTTATTGCACGGCGAAGTCGGCACCGTGCACAGCAAGACCTTGCGCGACGGATTGAAGCACTGGGACATCAAGCAGAGCAACGACGAGGCGGTGAAAGAATTTTTCCGCGCAGCACCCGGCGGCATCAGCACCACCATCGCGTTTTTACAGGCCATGCAATATCCCGAGCTGGATGCGGATAGAGCCCATGGTTGCATCCGCGATCAGGCGCACGCCTATTCTCGGGACGGCGGGCTGGCGGTGCTGCACGGCAACATCGCATTGGACGGCTGCATCGTCAAGACGGCTGGCGTGGACGACAGCATTCTGAAATTCACCGGACGCGCGCGCGTGTTCGAGAGCCAGGATGCGGCAGTGACCGGCATACTCGCCGACCAGATTGTCGCGGGCGACGTGGTGGTGATCCGCTACGAAGGCCCGAAAGGCGGGCCGGGCATGCAGGAGATGCTGTACCCGACTTCGTATCTGAAATCAAAAGGGCTGGGCAAGGCTTGCGCGCTGCTGACCGACGGGCGTTTTTCCGGTGGCACCTCCGGCTTGAGCATAGGCCATGTTTCCCCCGAGGCGGTCAGCGGCGGCGCGATCGCGCTGGTGCAGGAAGGCGACAAGATCGAGATCGACATCCCGAACCGCAGCATCAATCTGGTTATTTCGGATGCAGAGCTGGCCCAACGTCGGGCCGCAATGGAAGAGAAAGGTAAGCGGGCATGGAGACCTGCAACGCAAAGGCAACGCAAGATTTCTGTAGCGCTGAGAGCCTATGCTGCAATGGTGACTTCTGCCGACAAGGGCGCTGTACGCGATGTTTCGCAGATCGAGTAGCGCTAACAGAAATATTCAAACCTCAATCATTAGGAATAACACACATGAGCACAGCACAACAATTAAACACGCAATTTGGTATCAAAGGGCATCTGGCTTTTCGTGAAGATGCCAGTGGCTTGATCATCGCGGAAATCAACAATGCGCAGGCAACCGCATCGCTGTGCTTGCAGGGAGCTCACCTGATGACCTGGCAGCCCAAGAGCCAGGCGGTACCCGTGATATGGCTGTCGCGCGATGCCAAGCTGGCGGCAGGAAAATCCATACGCGGCGGCGCACCGGTGTGCTGGCCATGGTTTGGCGCGCATGCATCGGAATCCGCTTTTCCCGGACATGGTTATGCGCGTACCGTTCCTTGGCGAGTGATGGAGTCGGGCGTAGAGCCGCGTGGCGCGACGCGTTTGACGCTACGTCTGGTCGAAAGCGACAAAACGCGCGCGCAGTGGCCGCATGCCTGCTCACTGGATTTGACCGTGGTCGTCGGTAAAACGCTGCGGATGGAAATGACCACCGAGAACACGGGTGCGAGCGAATTTGTGATTGGCGAAGCGCTGCACACCTATTTCCAGATCGGCGATATCGGCGCGGTACGCGTACAGGGATTGGCGGGCTGCGAATATTGGGACAAGGTGGGCGGTTCCACGCTCAAGCGGCAAGACGGTGATATCAGCTTCGCCGGCGAGACCGATCGGGTGTATATCAATACCCCGGATGAGTGCGTGATCGAGGATGAAAAGCTCAAGCGCCGTATCCGTGTCGCCAAATCCGGCAGCCTTTCCACCGTGGTATGGACACCTTGGACGGATAAGGCCAACAAAATGGGCGACATGGGGCAGCCGGATGGCTGGCGCGAAATGGTCTGCGTGGAATCGGTAAATGCGATCGATAATGTGGTGAAAGTCGTGGCAGGAAGCAGACACACGCTGATAGTTGAATATGGGGTCGAGTCGGTTTAACGGTTTTTTTCGGCGGCGCTAATGAGCTCATCTGGTGAACTCACCTGGCAGGTATGTCAACGGGAGTCGCTGGAGTAGCGTTATAGGCTAGCCTGAGAAGTTTGTTGGCAAAACGGGCGGAGTTGTTTAGAATTGGCGGTGGAGGTGAAGCCTTCGCATCGTTTCAGACATTATTAATTAAAACGGAGAGAACATGAAGTCTATTATCGTAAGCATGATCGCAGCAGCAGGTTTGATGGTTGCAGGTAGCGTAATGGCAGAAGACATGCCAGAACTGGCGAAGAAGAGCGGTTGCACAGCTTGCCATTCTGTTGACAAAAAAGTAGTTGGACCGGCTTGGGCTGACGTGGGTAAGGCATACAACAGCAACGGCGCAACCACTACAGGCAAGAAAGTTTCTGAGATCCTGGGTGGCAAATCCGCTAAAGAGTACCTGACAAACAAAGTTGCTAAGGGTGGTTCTGGCAACTGGGGTACCGCAGCTATGATCCCAAATGCACCTAAAGTTTCTGAAGCAGATATCGCTACTTTGGTTGATTTTGTTTTGAGCCATAAGTAATCTGGGCTATTGTCCAAAAAGAGCCGGCGCGAGCCGGCTTTTTTATTGTTGCGTGATGATAATTGCATTCCGAGAATGCGGTGGCCAGGTTGAAGGCCAGTGCCGATTGAGCAGTTGGTCGAAGATAGTCGGGGTTGCGGGTCTGCTGTTTAAATGCAAGCGGCTCGAGCGAACGGCTATGCAAAGCAGATGAGGTTGTTTAGAATCCGGCGTGAAGGCCTACCTTCGCGTTATTTATTATGTTTAACCATAAAACGGAGATGATGAAGCATGAAAACTATTATCGTAAGCATGGTTGCTGCGGCAGGCTTGATGGTTGCAGGAAGCGTAATAGCGGAAAATATGCCTGCGTCGGCGAAGAAGAATAATTGCATTGCTTGCCATGGTATCGAAATGAGAGTGGTCGGCCCGCGTTGGATAGACATTGCCAATAAATACAAGGGCGCGGCCAAGTTTGAATATAACGGTAAAGACTATCCCTTGGTGGAAGGTTTGATGATGAAAATATCCAAAGGCGGTGCCGGTCATTGGGGTACCATGCCGATGCCGGCTAACGATCCGAATGGCACCAAGCAAGAAGAGATCAAAGAGTTGGTGACATTCATTCTGGGTTTGGCCAAGTAAGGCACATGCTCGCAGACTGCGCTGAATCATGGTGAGATAGTTCGCTATGGCCTGCAATCATCTTGAAACCTGACAGAGGATAGGCACCGAAAAAGCCGGCGAGTGCTGGCTTTTTTGTTGCCCTTTCCCTGTTGTTAAAATTGACAAGCAGCGCATCGCCTTCACATAATCCGCGCTCTTCTTAAGAGGCTAATCATGACACTTCATTTTATTCGCCCGTTGTTATTTGCCGCTGTCTCGGTAGTTTTGCTGGGATGTGGAAAATCAGCTACCACTGAAAAAAGCACATCAGGGGAACTGGTCGTGCGCATCGGCGCGTCGGCGCCGTTGACGGGCCCGCAGGCGCATATCGGCAAGGACAACGAGAGCGGCACGCGCATGGCGATAGAAGATGCTAACGCGAAAGGGATATTGATCGGCGGGCGCAAGGTTCGCTTTGAATTGATCAGCGAGGACGATCAGGCCGACCCAAAGACTGCGACCATCGTCGCGCAGAAACTGGTGGATAACAAGGTCAGCGGTGTGATTGGCCATCTTAATTCCGGTACAACTATTCCCGCGTCGAGAATATACAACGATAACGGCATCGTGCAGATATCTCCTTCCGCCACGGCTGTTTCTTATACCGCGCAGGGTTTTAAGACGGCATTTCGCGTGATGGCGAATGATGCGCAACAGGGGCGTGTGCTGGGCGAGTATGCGGCGAAGAATCTGGGCGCGAAAAAAATTGCGGTCATTGACGATCAGACCGGCTATGGCCAAGGTCTGGCGGATGAGTTTATCAAATCAGCCAAAGCGAATGGCGCGCAAATTGTCGCTCATGAATTTACTACCGATAAGGCATATGACTTTACTGCGGTGTTGACTGCGGTCAAGGGCAAGCAACCCGACCTGCTGTTCTATGCCGGAATGGATCCTCAGGCAGGACCGATGGCGAAGCAGCTCAGGGCACTCGGACTGAAACTCAGATTCATGATGGGAGATGGCGGCTATACCCCGCAATTTATCAAGCTTGCCGGGGAGGAGGCTGCCGAAGGAAGCTATGCTTCGTTACCGGGCGTGCCGCTGGATAAAATGCCGGGAGGGAAGCAGTTCGAGGCGCGTTTTGTCGCCAAGTACCAGCCTATCCAGTTATATGCCCCGTATTGTTATGACGCAGTGAATGTGATGATTGCCGCGATGCAGAAGGCCGATTCGGTGGAACCCGCAAAATACCAGCCGGTACTTGCCGGCATTTCGCACGACGGGGTGACGGCAAAAATACAGTTCGATGAAAAAGGTGATTTGAAGGGCGGCGCCATTACCCTGTATCAGGTGCAGCAAGGCAAGTGGCATCCGCTGGAAACATTGGGCGCAGCCATTCCTGCGGCGCATTAAGGCACTATCTATACAACCCCGAACGACACCATCGCGTGTCGTTTTTGTTTGCCGATATGGAAATATTTTTACAGCAAATCATCAATGGCCTGGTGCAGGGTAGCGTCTACGCGCTGGTCGCGCTGGGCTACACCATGGTGTACGGCATACTTGGCCTGATCAATTTTGCGCATGGCGAAGTGGTGATGATAGGCGCGATGCTGGCGCTTAGCTCGTTGACCGTACTGCTGGGTTTGAGTGTGCCGCCTTTGCTGGCCTTATTGTTCAGCATCATATTAGCGATGGCGGGTTGCATGGCCCTGGGGTACACCATTGAGCGTATCGCTTACCGCCCGTTGCGCCATGCGCCCCGCCTCGCCCCGCTGATCACCGCAATCGGCGTTTCCATCGTGTTGCAGAACCTGGCGATGATGATCTGGGGGCGCGAGTATCACTCCTTCCCGCAACTGATAGTCAACGCTACGCATAGCCTGGGCGGTGCGGTCATCAACGATATTCAAATCATTATTTTTATTTTGGCGCTGCTGATCATGGCCGGGCTGATGGCGGTCGTGCACCGCACCCGACTCGGGCGCGCAATGCGCGCGGTGGCCGAAAACCAGCATGCCGCACAATTGATGGGCGTGGATATCAATCGCGTGATTTCGCTCACCTTCATGCTGGGCTCGGCGCTGGCAGCGATCGCAGGATTAATGGTGAGCGCCAACTATGGGCTGGCGCATTATTACATGGGTTTCGTGCTGGGCTTGAAAGCATTTACTGCCGCTGTGCTGGGTGGCATCGGCAACTTGCGCGGTGCAATGCTGGGGGGGCTGTTGCTGGGGTTGATCGAAAGTTTGGGCGCGGGCTATATCGGCGATATTACCGGAGGATTTTTTGGCAGCAACTATCAGGATGTCTTTGCCTTCCTGGTGTTGATCGTGGTGTTGGTCTTCAGGCCATCCGGTTTGCTGGGCGAACGTTTGGCGGAACGCGCATGAAACATACAACCATAAATCCAGCCACAGAGATCGCAGGGCACACAGAGATTAAACCGGATGAAATTTAACTCGAAATCCAAAGCACTGGTCGCTGCGTTGGTTGTCGCGCTGCTGCTGTTGCCTTTCATCACCGATGCGCTGTTCGGGCGCGGCTGGGTGCGCATAGTCGATTTTGCGATGCTCTACATCATGCTGGCGCTAGGTTTGAACATCGTGGTCGGTTATGCCGGCCTGCTTGATCTGGGTTATATCGCATTTTTTGCGGTGGGTGCATATTGCTATGCGCTGGCCGGCTCGCCGCATCTGGCGCTGGCCTTTCCGATGATGTTTCCCGATGGGGTGCATCTGTCGTTTCTGATCGTCCTGCCGCTGGCGGCCTTGCTGGCAGGAGGTTTTGGTGTGTTGCTCGGCGCGCCGACATTGCGTTTGCGCGGCGATTATCTGGCGATAGTCACGCTGGGCTTCGGCGAGATCATCCGCATATTTTTGAATAATCTCAACTCGCCTGTCAATTTGACCAATGGCCCCCAGGGCATCAGCCGCATCGATCCGGTCAGCGTGGCGAATGTGCGGCTGAGTGCCACGCAAAATGTGCTCGGCATCGAATTTCCATCGGTGCATCTGTATTTTTATTTGTTCCTCGCATTCACCGCGCTGGTGATATTCGCCTCGCGGCGTTTGGAAAGATCGCGCATCGGGCGGGCGTGGATGGCGATACGCGAAGACGAGATCGCCGCCTCTGCGATGGGCATCAACACCCGCAATCTGAAATTGCTGGCATTCGCGATGGGCGCGATGTTCGGCGGAGCATCCGGTGCGCTGTTCGCCGGATTCCAGGGCTTTGTCAGCCCGGAAAGTTTCAGCCTGATGGAATCCATCATGGTGTTGTGCATGGTGGTGCTCGGCGGCATGGGCAACATCTCAGGCGTGATTCTCGGCGGCGTGCTGCTCGCCATCTTGCCCGAGGTGTTGCGTCACATCGTCGTGCCGTTGCAGCAGTCATTGTTCGGCAAGACGCTGATTGATCCGGAAAGCCTGCGCATGCTGTTGTTCGGCACCGCATTGATCGTGATGATGCTGTACCGTCCGGCAGGGTTGCTGCCGTCGCGCGTGCGCCGTCGGGAACTGGATAGCGATGAGGTTCCGGAATCGATAGGGCGGAATCAAGCATGATGGTCGAAACCACCTTGCTGAAACTTTCCTCGGTCGGCAAACAGTTCGGCGGATTGAGTGCGTTGAGCGATGTTTCCCTGCATATACGGCGCGGTGAAATTTACGGTTTGATAGGCCCGAATGGCGCGGGCAAGACCACATTGTTTAATGTGATCACCGGTTTGTACCAGCCCAGTGTGGGGGAGTTCCAGTTCAATGGCCAAGGCTACCAGGCTTGCAAGCCGCATGTGCTGGCGCGGGCAGGCATTGCGCGCACCTTCCAGAACATCCGCCTGTTCGCCAATCTTACCGCGCTGGAAAACGTGATGATAGGGCGCCATGTGCGCACGCGCGCCGGGGTGCTCGGCGCATTGCTGCGCAATCGCGCAACGCGCAATGAGGAACGGGCTGTTGTGGAGCGCGCGCGCGAATTGCTGCGTTATGTCGGCATTGAGAAACCCGCACAGACTCTCGCCAAGCATTTGTCTTATGGGGAGCAGCGGCGCTTGGAAATCGCACGGGCCCTGGCTACCGATCCATTGCTGCTTGCGCTGGATGAGCCAGCCGCAGGCATGAATGCCACCGAAACTGCAAGCCTGAAATCACTGTTGCAAACCATACGCGACAGCGGGATCACCGTGCTGCTGATCGAACACGATGTGAAGCTGATCATGGGATTGTGCGACCGCGTCGCGGTACTCGATTACGGTAAAAAAATCGCCGAAGGCATACCTGAAGAAGTGCGCAAAAATCCAGACGTGATCGCCGCGTATCTGGGAGCGAGCCATGACTGATACATTGCTCGAAGTCTGCGGGCTGGAAATTTCGTACGGAGGTATCAGGGCAGTGAAAGGGATAGACCTGCATATTGCTTCCGGCGAGTTGGTGGCGTTGATCGGCAGCAACGGCGCGGGCAAAACCACCACGCTGAAAGCTCTGGCTGGTTTATTGCATCCGGCCAGAGGAAAAATTCAATACGCAAACCGAAGCCTGATCAATGTCGTGGCACACCAGCGCGCTGCAATGGGAATTGCACTGGTGCCGGAAGGACGCGGCGTATTTGCGCGCATGACGGTGCTCGAAAATTTGCTGATGGGAGCCTATATCCGCGACGATAAATCGGGAATCGCAATTGACCTTGCGCGCATGTACGAATTGTTCCCGCGTCTCGCCGAACGCAAAGACCAGTTGGCCGGAACTCTATCGGGTGGTGAGCAGCAGATGGTAGCGATGGCGCGTGCGCTGATGGGCCGCCCGCGTTTGCTGATGCTGGACGAACCCAGCATGGGTCTTGCACCGCTGATGGTGCAAAAGATATTCGAAGTGATACGCGACATTGCCGCGCTGGGCATGAGTATCCTGCTGGTCGAACAAAACGCAAAGCTGGCATTGCAGGTCGCACAGCGAGGCTATGTGATGGAAAGCGGCGAGATCACGTTGTCGGGTGCAGCCACCGAGTTGTTGGGTAGTGCTGCGGTGCAACGCGCGTATCTGGGTGCTTAACAGCGCTGCGGAAGCAGCGCGACCTGCCGTTCTTTTGCCTGCTAATACCGTTTATCATCCATGCACAACCAGTTATCATTGGCGTTGGCCGCTGGTCGGATTTTTGTTATCAAATTGCCGGATTATTGCGTTAATGGCGGCGTGGTCCTCTGCGTAGCGGACCACGGATTTAACTAAACCAAAGGAGCTTTACATGAATAAAATTGCTTATATTGTAACCGCGTTGCTGTTCAGTTCTGTCGCTTATGCCGCTGACACGGCCAATCAGCCGGTAACCCAGGGCGCGGCCAGCGTAAACAAAAATCTGAGCAAAGACCCTGATAACAAGGGATTGCAGCGGGCATCCGAGCAACTGAAAGAGAATGAAGAAAAGATCGCCGAAAAACGCGACGATGCAGATAAGAAATCCGATGGAGTCAAGCATAAAGTGGAAAAACATGAGCACATGAAAGGTGACAAGCATGAGCACATGGATAAGGATGATCACGATAAGATGGAGCGCCATGAAAAAATGGAGCGTCCTGAAAAGGCTGAGCAGCCAGAAAGAACCGAGCATCCGGGCAGATAATTGCCACTTCCCATCACCCCGGCGGTCAACCCGCCGGGTTTTTTTGAGAGAGTTACGCAATGAAAAATTTTATCGCCGCCCTGGCCATGCTGGTCATCTCGATTCAGGCCACGGCCCAGGGGCAATTCAGCCTGGGCACCGGTTTCGATTTCAGCTCGGGTAAATACGGCAATGCGATCTCAACCGACATCCTGTATATCCCGGTTGTGGGCAAGTATGAGATCGACGACCTGACTCTGAAGTTGACCATCCCATACATCAGCATCACCGGTCCCGGGGGGGTAGTGCAGGGCATGGGGCCAGTGGCTCAGGCGGGGGGGCAGGTTAGAAGGACGGATTCCGGTCTGGGGGACGTGGTGGCGTCGGCGGATTACAACTTCTATTCCGTGGGTCCACTGGCGTTGGATGTGCTCGGCAAAATCAAGCTGGGGACGGCGGATGTCAACAAGGGATTGGGAACCGGCAGCAATAGTTATGCGGTCCAGCTTGATGGTTATTATGCGATAGATAAGGTGACCCTTTTTGCAACGGCAGGTTATAGAATTTACGCTACGCCGGTCGGTTTTGCATTGAATAACGTCCTCTATGGCACGATAGGCGCCAGCCAAAAATTAAATAATACAACCAGTGTGGGTGCGATGCTGGATATGGCTACGAGCTCTAGCCCTGCCGGGGCCAATCAATTGGAAGCGACGATTTATATTTCACAGAAAATCACCCCGAAACTTAAGGTGCAGGCAAACGTCATGAAAGGTTTCTCCAATGGCAGTCCCGATTTTGGTGGCGGCGCGATGATTACCAGCGTCTTCTGAGACTGTTTCAGTTCCGCTTTGCGAGTTCGAGGCAGGTGCATGACGAAGAATGAGTACGGGTTCCCGTACTCGTAAAATCGGCCACCTGGCTCAGGTTGGTGGCTACCAGTAACATCATATTTTCTGTAGGCTCAATAACAGATGGCGAATTTTTACCGCTAGGCCGGAGCCGTTTCTTCTTGCCGAGCCATTTAACCTAGAAAAAGCAGTTGTCCACGAAAGTCACGAAAAACACGAACAAAACCAAATAGCTCGCAAGCTACATGATGCAACCCGATGGGTGAGTCACCGAATGAATATAAGCCATTGTTGTTTTTCGTGGATGAACTGAGGTTTTTAGGTTTAAAGGATATTGATTTTGAACCAAACAGCCACCGTGTTATCCAATATGGTCAATTATCGCCATATTTAGTTAAAGGAAGGAAATCGAAATGAAGTTGAATGTTACGTTCGTTTATGTGTTGACACTATTTTTTTCCATGCAGGCACTGGCTATGGATTCCAAAAGTTGCTCCGACCAAAGTGCACAGCTTGCCCCGTCCGAGCGCAAGGCCTTCCTGGAATCTTGCCTGGCTCAGGTCAGTTCTCCTTCCAATGTCAAGGAGATCGAAATGAAGCGCAAGAAAGCGGTATGCGAACAAAATGCCAAGAACTATAAGTTGCAGGGTAATGATAAGGCCGACTACGTGGTGACCTGCATCAATAAAAATGAGGCGGCAGCGGCAGCTGAGGCAACGAAGAAAGCCACCCATACAGATGCGGCCAAAGCCACGAGCGATCGGGAAAACGAGCAGAAGGCGGACAAGACTGCTCCCGCCAAAGTTCATGCCGACACTAAGGCCAAACCAAAAGCCAAGGCAAATTCGAAGTCCAACACAAAACCCAAGGCAAAGCCTAAGGCCAAGGCAAAGCCTAAGGCCAAGCTTAATAAAGATGCCGTGGATACAAATGCAAAACCGGGAAGCAAGAGATAGGGCGGGCAACTTTTCAGCCGGAATCCATACTGTTAGCAGCTAGGCTCGGATTGGCCTTGGCAGTTGGTTTGTTATGCTTCCCACTGCGCGGTCAGCTTGCGGTCGCTTCTGCTTGATGTCATGCGCAGCATGAAGGAGCAGTCTTCGCGGTGTATCGTGATGCCACGGTCGCGCGTGATGTAACCTACGATGGCATCGGACGGTGTCGGATTGCAGCATTTGGCGATGCGTGTCATCAGGTTGTTTACGCCGCCGACGGTGATGTCCGCTTTTGTGGCGTGCTGGGTTGCCGGCCTGAAAACATTGGGCTTGATCGCTTCTATTACCTTGGCGGGCAGCTCTTCCTGGATGGCGACGGCGATGCGATGCAGCGTGATCTCGTTGCGCCCGATCGCGGCGAGCATGTCATCCAGCTTGTGGTAGTGCAAGCGCTGTGCGAGCTTTTCCTGGTTGATGGCGGTGACGCCGAGGCGGTGCAATTCGCGATCCAGTTGTGTCCTCCCTTGAGCGGCGTTTTCTTCGAAGTTCTGGCTTCTGAACCAGGCGCGCACTTTGGCGCGGGCGCTGGCGCTTTGCAGGAAACCGAGCGAGGGGTTGATCCAGTCACGGCTAGGCGCACCTTGCTTGATGGTGAGAATTTCCACGCGTTGTCCATTCTGCAATTTGTAACTGAGCGGGACTATACTGCCGTCCACCTTGGCGCCGCGTGTGCGGTGGCCCAGATCGGTGTGCAACGCGTAGGCAAAATCCACCGGGGTCGCGCCCTTGGGCAGATCGATCACCTTGCCCTGTGGCGTGAGCACGTAGACCTGGTCGTGGAATAACTCGCTTTTGAATTGTTCCTGCAGGTCGCCCTGGCCTGCGAGGTCCTTCTTCCATTCCAGTATCTGGCGCAGCCAGGCGATTTTCTCGTCGAAGCCGGAATCGGATTTTCCGCCTTCCTTGTAACGCCAATGCGCGGCGACGCCAAGTTCGGAATGCTGATGCATTTCCCGGGTGCGTATCTGCACTTCCAGTGGCAGGCCGCGCGGACCTGTCACGGCGGTGTGCAGCGAGCGGTAATTGTTGCTCTTGGGGTGGGCAATGTAATCGTCGAATTCCCCATCAATCGGCGGCCACAACTCATGCACCAGGCTCAGCGCGGTGTAGCAGGCTCCGATTCCATCGGCAAGGCTGTCGTCGATGAGCACTCTCACCGCGCGCACGTCGTAAAGCTCGCTGAAATCCACCTGCTTGCGCTTCATCTTGTTGATGATGCTGTAGATGTGCTTGGGGCGGCCGGTTACTTCGGCAGCGATGCACGCTTGGCGCAACGCGTGCTCTAATTGCGCGACGACAGCGGCGATATATTGTTCTCTATCCACCCTGCGTTCATCCAGCAGCCTGGCGACCTTCTTGTATAACTCCGGCTCCAGGTAGCGCACGGAGAGGTCTTCCAATTCCCATTTGAGCTGCCATACGCCGAGGCGGTTGGCCAGCGGAGCAAAGAGGCTGCGGGTCTGTTGCGCGATATGTTTTTGCTGTTCCGGGGTTGCGCCGGAAAGGTTGCGCAGGGTCTGGGTACGTTCGGCCAGTTTGATCAACACCACGCGGATGTCCTGCACCATCGCCAGCAGCATCTTGCGCAGGCTCTCGATTTGCTGGGCATGGTCGCCCTTATCCTTTTCTTTCGTGGCCTGGTTTGGCATTTCGCTGAACTGCCGGATATGTTCCATGCGCGAGATGCCTTCGACCAGCATTTTCACATTGGCGCCGAAATCTTTCGCGAGCTTTTCTTTCCAGTTTTCCAGAAACCCGGGTACTGCATGCAGGATCGTCGCGGCGACGGTTTCATGATCCATGTTCATGCCGACCAGGATCGCTGCAGCGCCCAGCGCGTGCTGCAACAGCGGCGCACCGGTGAGTTCGACCTGCCCGGCATAGAGCGGCCCGGCGCATGCACAGGCGCGGCGTATTACCTCGACCTCGGCGGGAGAAAAAGCGTTCGCTATGCCGTCAAGCCAGGATGGAACACTGTCGAATGGAGCGGATGATTTTTGCTGGATGGAGACCATGGGGCATTATGGCATTGATGCGGGAACGACATAAAGGCTGCGGAAAGTGAATTCCTAATATTGGTCGGTATGGCGGCGCAGAAACTCGACCAGCCGGTCGCGGACTGCTGCGCTGGCTAACGACTGGGTATGCCCGGCGCCGGGAACGACCCATAGCTCTTTCGGTTGATTGGCATGATCGAACAGTTGTTGGGAATGATGCGGTGGAACCACCACATCCTGATCTCCGTGCATCAGCAGCAGCGGCAGGGGACTGATTGCGGCGATTGAGGCTGCGGGCGAATAATCATTGTCGATTACCAGCCAGGGCAGCCATTGGAACGGCCAACTAAACAGTGACAGAGAAAGTTTCTCTCTTGCGATCTGGCGATAATCGTAAAACGCGCTGTCGATGACGACTGCGCGGATGTTGCCCCGATATGCGCTGTGTGCCACGTAGTGGATAGCGAGCGCGCCACCCAGGCTCTGCCCGAAGACGACGATGCGATTCGGATCGACATCCTTGTGAGAGAGCAGATGGCGCATGGCCGCATCGATGTCTTGCTGCATGCCCGTCAGCGACGGTATTCCTTCCGATGCGCCATAGCCCCGGTAATCGAGCGCGAGCACGTTGAAACCTGCGGCGGGCAACCATGCGACGCTGCGGAAATGCGTACTGATATTTTCGGCATTGCCATGCAGGAACAGCACCGTCGTTTTTGCTGTTGCGCCGTTGCGATTATTGGCTGGAAGAAACCATGCATTCAGCGCTGTGCCGTCCGCTGCCTGGAAATTTTCTATCTGGTATTTGATGCCGTATTGTTCCGGGGTGTCGATCAGGAAGCTGTGCGGGTGGAAGAACAGCTTGGTGCAGCCGGAGAGGATCAGCGCGAGCAGCGCGGCGAGCACAAATAATTTTGGAGTGCGCATATCCGGATCAGAAATAGAACAGCATAGATAGTGAGCCGCTATTGTAACCTTGTTGCAATTCGCGGTTGCGCGCAACATCTATGCGCAGCGCAAGATTTCGGCCCAGTGTCATGCGCTGTTCCATACCGATAGTATGGGCTGTGTCGAGTTGCCCCAGAAAGTACCTTATGCTGCGCGCGTAACCGTGCAGGCGCCAGCGCGGGCTGATGTCGAACAATGTTCCCGCACTAGCTCCAGCTCCCAGCGCATATCCGTTCACCAGGTTGGAGTTAAGTCGTGTGCTGCCGTCGATCAAGGCATACCATAACGCTGTATTGTTTTGGTTGGACCAGGTTGTTCCGGCACCTCCATTCAGTGCAAACGCCAGAGGTTCTTCGCCGTTTGGGGTACGCACACGATGCCATCCGGCGGATATTTTCCATGACATGGGCTGAAAAAAATCGTCGCGCGGGGTCAGCGACAGGATGCTGACCGGGTTGAATTGCTCGACTCTGTCTGTGCTGGAATCGTAATGACGCAGCGCCAGGCTGAAGAATTCGATTTGTGCTCCACGAGCATATCCGTCATCGCTATCCATGATGTCGTGGTAGGTTGCACGCGCGCTTAATTCCTGGAAATTTTGCCCACCCCTGCGCCCGGCGCCGAATGTCATACGCGACGAGCCGTGGCCCTGATCTGGATGAGTTGCAGGTACCGGTACGGAGGGAGTTTTTCCCATGACGTCCAAATGGCTGCGAGCGGTGAGCAACTCGCGCGCAAGTTCGGCAGAATCGGCCACGTCCTGCTTGCCGATCGCCCGGCGATAGCCGACGTAGTCCTGGCTGGCTTCAAGCACCAATGCGGTACGCTCATTGGGCAACGTGTGCAGGGTCGAGTCATTTACCGTCATATGTCTTGTACTTAAATCGGATACCAGTTTGCGTTCAGTCTGCTGCAATCCTTCCAGTCGGTATTTAACCACCGTGGCGCTGGCCGGGCGATAGACGACCTTCTTTACCATATCGGGTTGCCGGGCGATTGCGCGTACCGAATCGGCGGGTATCGCCCACCAGCGGAACTGGCTGGTGAGATCCAGCTCCGGGCGCGCGACCTGCAACAGGCCCAGCAAGTGGTAGGCGCAGTTTTCATCGAAAAAATAATACTGGAAATATACCGATCCGAGTTCCCACGCATGCATCAGCACACGATCAATTTCTTCTGGCGAAAGATTTAACTGATATTCCCAGATGTCTCGGTTTTCCAGATCACTGTATTCTCGCACCTTGAGATAGTAGGGCAGGATAGAAAACATTCCGGGATAGCCGCCGAATAATCCATTGACAGCAAAGGCGATACCGTTGGTTTCGTTGGTGTTCGCCGCGAAGGTGATCGCGTAGGCGAGCAGCCGGGTATGTTCATCCTGATCCTTCGCATCCACCCTGACCAGAGGGTGACCGTACATCGAGGACGGGCTGTTGATATATGCCGAGGCGAAGATCAGTGTTAAACCGTTTGGATTCAGGGTTGCGTGCCATTGTTGATAGCGTTTGCAAGTTTGGCGCGGCAGCCGTTGCGGATCGAACGCCAGTTGCTCATCCAGCCATGTGTAACGGGCTATAAACAGGCATTGGGGATTTTGTTGTTCGTTGCTCTCTTCGATGCTGGAGTAAAAGCTAGCGAGCGTGGCTTCCAGCTCGGCCTGCGGGTTACTCTTGCCATCAGGCGCATTATAAAATTGCGGGCTATCGACCAGACCGTGAACGCCGGAAGATATCGGGTTGGGCACGTAGTGAACGAGTTTCTGCCATTCCGGGCGTTCAGCGAGACGGAGTTGTTTGGACTTCACAATCAACTCCGTCTGATCGGAAGA
>JACPYR010000092.1 GCA_016195965.1 Nitrosomonadales bacterium
GCCATCTTGTCGATCGCGAAGAAACGCGCCACGCCTTCCGGGTTCATGATGAAGGGATTGATGCCCTCCTCTGGAGGTGAATCGGCCTTGATGTCCGGAATGTCCGGACCGGTCCATTTGCCTGCGGCAGCATCCCAGGCTATCAGCTTGCGTTTCGGATCATAAGGTTTTCCGGTGAGATCGCAGGATGCGCGGTTGTACAAGATGCGCCGGTTAGCCGGCCAGGCATAGGCCCAGTTGAGCGTCTGCCCGATGCCGAACGGATCGGAGTTGTCGCGCCGCGCCATCAGGTTGCCCTTCTCGCTCCAGCTGCCGGAGAAAATCCAGCAACCGCACGAGGTGGAACCGTCGTCGCGCAATTCCGCGAAGCCGTTCAGCTGCTCTCCTGCCTTGACCAGCACCTTGGTTGCATCCTTGGGATCGGTCACATCCTGCAAGGCCTTGCCGGAAAACTCCCTCGCCAGCTCCTCGGGAGAAGGCGATTGCGGCTGGCGGTATTTCCAGGCCAGATTCAGGATAGGCTCGGGGAATGCACCGCCGTCTTTTTTGTACATCTCCTTCAGCTTGAGATAAATTCCCGCCATGATTTCAGGATCGGGTTTCGCCTCAGCAGGCGGTTCGGTGGCCTTCCAATGCCACTGCAGCACGCGGCTGGAACTGACCAGCGAGCCGTCCTCTTCGGCAAAGCAGGTGGAAGGCAGGCGGAACACCTCGGTCTGTATCTTGGACGGATCGACGTCGTTGTACTCGCCGTGGTTCTGCCAGAACTCGGAAGTTTCGGTCGCCAGCGGATCGATGATGACCAGATACTTGAGTTTCGCCAACGAACCCGCCACCTTCACCTTGCATGGCGCGGAAGCGAGCGGATTGAAGCCCTGGCAGATGTAGCCATTTACCTCGCCCTTGTTCATATTCTCGAACACCTGCAACAGGTCATAGCCCTTGTCGAGCTTGGGCAACCAGTCGTAACTCCAATTATTTTCCTTGGTCGCTGCATCGCCGAACCAGGCCTTCATATTGCTGACAAAGAACTTGTTATAGTTCTGCCAGTAACTCATCTGGCCCGGACGCAACGGCTTGAAGGCGCGCTTCTCGATGTAGGTCTTGTAGTCCTGCTCGGCATCGGCGGCCAGTGACATATAGCCCGGCAACAGGTTGGACAGCAGGCCCAGATCGGTCAGCCCCTGGATGTTGGAGTGACCGCGCAACGCGTTCATGCCGCCTCCCGCCACGCCGATATTGCCCAGCAGCAACTGCACCATCGCGCCGGTGCGTATCATCTGCGAGCCCTGCGAGTGCTGCGTCCATCCCAGCGCATACATGATGGTCATGGTCTTGTCGGCCTTGGAAGTTTCCGCGATCATCTCGCAGACTTTCAGGAAGGCATCCTTGGGCGTGCCGCAAATGTTGGATACCACTTCCGGCGTGTAGCGTGAATAGTGCGCCTTCATCAATTGATAAACGCAACGCGGATTTTGCAGCGTCGGGTCGGTGGCCACGAAACCATCCTTGCCCATCTGGTATCCCCAGGTGGCTTTGTCGTACTTGCGCTTCTCCTTGTCGTAGCCGGAGTAAATGCCGTTCTCGAACTTGAAGTCGTTATTCACCAGGAAGCTGAAGTCGGTATAACTCTTCACGTACTCATGGTGTATCTTGTCGTTGCTGAGCAGGTAATTGATCAGGCCGCCGAGAAAGGCGATATCCGAACCCGCGCGTATCGGCGCATAAAAATCCGATACCGCAGCGGAGCGCGTAAAGCGCGGATCCACCACGATCAGTTTGGCATTGCGATGTGCCTTGGCCTCGGTCACCCATTTGAATCCGCATGGATGAGCCTCGGCGGCATTGCCGCCCATGATCAGGATAAGATCGGCATTCTTGATGTCGACCCAATGGTTGGTCATGGCACCGCGGCCGAACGTAGGGGCAAGACTTGCCACCGTAGGTCCGTGTCAAACGCGTGCTTGATTATCGAATGCGAGCATCCCCAGGCTACGCACCACTTTGTGGGTGAGGTAGCCTGATTCGTTACTGGAAGCGGAAGCGGCCAGGAATCCGGTAGACACCCAGCGGTTCACGGTCGCGCCATCCTTGTTCTTGGCGATAAAATTCTTGTCCCGGTCTTCCTTCATCAGCTTGGCGATGCGGGTGAAGGCATCGTCCCAGGAAATGCGCGTCCATTCCTTGCTGCCCGGAGCACGATATTCAGGATGCTTGAGGCGACTGGGACTTTGCACAAAATCCAGCAGACCCGCGCCTTTGGGGCAGAGCGTGCCGCGATTCACCGGATGATCCGGATCGCCTTCGATATGGGTGACTTGAGCATGAACGTTCTTGGCCTTGTCGCCCAGGCTGTAGATCAGGATACCGCAACCGACCGAGCAGTAGGGACAGGTGTTGCGGGTTTCGGTGGCGCGCGTGAGCTTGAACTCGCGCGCCTCAGCCAGCGCATCGTTGGGCGAGAAACCCAGCATCGCCATGCTGGATGCGCCCAATCCGCCGGCACAGACTTTGAAGAATTGCCTTCGAGTGACTTGCATTTTTTCTGCCTCCTTGTTTATGTATTGGACTAGCAAACAAATCAAGAAAAACATTTTTCGCAAGCGGGCATCAGACCACCGTGACCGGCAATTGTCAACAATAAATATTAATCAACAATCCGGCATGCGACAGCATGCAAGAACTGCTCACCCGGTCGCACCGGGGGGGTTATCGATAGCACACCCCGCAAAAATCCATTCTTCGCACAAGGTTACTCTCGGTGAAATTTGCACCGTCCAGCCATGTTTTGTGGCTGGCTTAGTTACTGCGGTCTGCGCAAAATCGCGAATTCCGCTTTAGTCCGCACCGTGATAATCTGCATCACAAAATATTCAACTGGCCGATATTAAATCCGCTTAAAATTCGCAAGGTACATGATCGGCATTCAAGGAGAACGCCATGTTCAAATTTCAATACCCTCTATCGTCACATTTTCTCGGTATCTTGTGCATCGCGCTGCTATCAGGTTGCGCCACCAGGTTCGGCGACAGCATTACGGTCCCGATGGGAGAGCTGGCGATGTACGACGCCGTCCCCAAAGAGAAATCCATTGCCAGAATCGCAGATCATCTCAGTAATGCGAGGAGTGAAAACATGCCATTTCTAGCGCCGCATTATTTTCGCGAGGCGGCCGATATTGTGGATAAAATAAAACGCTTAGCGCCGGAAGCCGTGTCGGCAGAAGACCTGGCCAAGGCCGATGCTCTTCTCGACAAGGGAGAATCGGTCAGCATGCTAGTCAGAAGCACTTTTGCCAATGAACTTGAACTCAAAGATAAGCTGGACGAACTTAAGGCGAATGAAGTTTATCCTTGGGAATATAAGGCACTCACTTACCAGCTATCCAACTTGATCGAGCAAGTCGAGCTGAATAATGCGAGCAATATCGAAAGAGAAAAAGCCACCTTGAACCAGCTCATGCAGGAGTTTCACGCCAAGGCTGCCCAGTCATCGCATAAGTAGAAACCGTTTTTATAAACACGAATAAAACAAGAGAGTAAATTATGGGCGCCCAGTGGAAAGCCAGACACAAAGAAATCGCAGCGAACGCAAAAGGCCGGATTTTCGGCAAACTGTCCAAGGAAATCATGGTTGCAGCACGATCGGGCGCCGACCCAGATATGAATCCGCGTCTGCGCCTGGTGGTCGAGCAAGCCAAAAAAGCTTCCATGCCGCGCGAAACTTTGGAGCGTGCAATCAAGAAGGGAGCTGGCCTGCTCGATGGGGGTGCCAATCTGGAGCGGCTGATCTACGAGGGCTTTGCGCCGCACAAAGTCCCGGTGATCGTCGAGTGTCTGACCGACAATATCAACCGCACCTACCCCAACATCCGCGTGCTGTTCCGCAAGGGACAACTGGGCGCTTCCGGTTCGGTGTCATGGGATTTCGACCATGTGGGCATGATAGAAGCAACACCCAACTCTAAGGATGCCGACGCGGAACTGGCTGCGATCGAAGCCGGCGCACAGGATTTCGAGCTCGGGGATGAAGGCGCACTATTCATCACCGATTCGACCGACCTGGACGCAGTATGCCGCGCTTTGCCGGCACAAGGCTACACCGTGCAATCCGCCAAGCTGGGCTATCGGCCAAAAAATACGGTCACGTTAAGCGATACCGAACGCGAAGAAGTCGAGGCGTTCCTTGAAGCAATCGATGCAGATGATGATGTGCAGAATGTCTATGTCGGACTGGCCGGTTAACGGCGAACCATGTACCGCCAACAACGTTGAACCAAAGAATAATGACCATAGAATCCACCCCTAAATTTACCGCCCCTGCTGCCAAGCTCTGGGCGACCTTACCCGGCGATACGAGAAAGCAATTGCTCTCCAATGTCTGGTGCGGGAAATGCCGTCATGAAGTCACGATTAGCAATTTCTCCGGGGCAGTCAAAGCCGGCAACTTGTTGCTGGTCGGCGTGTGCTCGGAGTGCCGCAATGACGTGGCGAAAGTGATCGAGATGAGTTGAGCGGTATTCATTGACACACTGCCTTATCCAGGCGCCATTCGATCCAATATCGGTTATGGCTGGCAGGATAGTCCAGATTCACCTCTCAATAGTCCGTTGTGGTAAAACACGGACCGAATAAACTAGGCATAGGCACGGCTCTTGAATGCAGCAGAATTGCTGTAACGGGTATCGGGCAGCATTAAGGAATACGCACATGGAACGCACCAAAGCAAAAAAAATAATTATCGTAATTACGCTGGCGTTTGCGGCACTGCTAGCCGGTTACGCTTTCATGCATTTTTCCGGGCTGGCGCGCAGTACCGAAAATGCCTACCTCAATGCGGATGTGATCAGCGTCGCGTCGCAGGTATCCGGGCGCATCACGGCAGTGCACATCACCGAAAACCAGCTCGTGCATAAAGGCGATGCGCTGTTTGACATCGACCCCGAGCCGTTCTCCATCGCCTTGTCGCGCGCACAAGCCGACCTGGCTCTTGCGAAACAGGCTGCGCGACAAGACAACGCGGACATCTCCGTGGCACGCGCCCAGGTTGCGCAAATCGAAAGCGACCTGGCCAATGCACGTACCAGTTATGCACGTGACCGTGAATTGGTGACACAACATTTTCTTTCGCAACAATCCCTCGATGACGCTCAGACCCGGTCGCAGAGTTTGCAGGCGGCGCTGGAACAGGCCCGCGCAAAATTGACCAAGGCGCTCTCCGCACCCGAGAAGACCGAAGAGCGCGGCGACGTGATGAAGGCGCAGGCTGCGATCGCGCAGGCCCGGCTTGATCTGCAGCACACCCATGTCGTGGCAATGCAGGACGGGCAAATCAGCAACCTCTCGCTCACCGAGGGCTCGCTGGTCAGCGCAGGTGCGCCGCTGTTCGCGCTGATAGAAAAGAACAGTTTTCATATCGACGCCAATTTCAAGGAAACCGAACTGGTCGGCATCCATCCCGGACAGGATGTGGACATCCAGATCGACATGTATCCCGGACAGCATTTCAAGGGGACTGTGGAAAGCATTTCCGGCGGCACCGGCACTGCCTTCTCGCTGTTGCCGCCGCAGAATGCCACCGGCAACTGGGTGAAGATCGCGCAACGCGTGCCGGTGCGCATCAAGCTTGCCCCGACCGATGCCGAACATCCGTTGCGCATAGGCGCGACCGCGACGGTCAGCGTGCATCTGCAATAAACCAAAAAAACCAATTTCAAGCCACAGAGACCACAGAGGTAAAATTGTCGTCATTACTGATATTCCCATAATTCACGACAAATGCCATATAGCACCCATCTAGTGTAGCGCTGCACTGTTGATTAAACTTAATGGAGTTATCGAGCAAGTCCTTTGTGCGAGCGGCTTTAGCCGCGATGCGGACAGTAAACTCGAGCGACCAATCGCGGCTAAAGCCGCTCCCACTGGAGAAGTTAAGTTCCAAACAGAATGCAACACTACACTAGAGTACCGGTTGCAATGGGGGAAGCATAATGAGGGAGTTGTGATGGTTTTCTCTGTGTTCTCTGTGGCAAATTGTTTTTTTCTGGAAAACTTCGATGAACGCTAACCGTGTCCTGACCAGCATCGCCGTGATGGCCGCAACCATCATGCAGGTGCTGGACACGACGATCACCAACGTCGCGCTGCCCAGCATGGCGGGCCAGCTCGACGCCACGCCGGACAACATAGGCTGGGTGCTCACCTCCTACCTGATCGCTTCCGCAATTATCATGCCGCTGACCGGCTACTTCACCGACCGTATCGGGCAGAAACGCTTTCTGCTGGTCAGCATCGGCGGATTCGTCGCCACCTCCATGCTGTGCGGCATGGCGACTTCGCTGTTCCAGATCGTGCTGTTCCGCTTCCTGCAGGGCATGTTCGGCGCATCGCTGGTGCCGTTGTCGCAATCCATCATGCTGCAAATCTTTCCCGGCGAACAGCGCGGCAAGGCGATGGCGATCTGGGCGATGGGCGTGATGGTCGCACCGATACTGGGGCCGACGCTGGGCGGCTGGTTGACCGAGTTCATCAGCTGGCGCTGGACGTTCTATATCAACCTGCCGGTCGGCATCGCGTCCTTCATCCTCGCATTGCGCTATGTGCACGACACCCCTGTGATAGAACGGCGCATGGACTGGATGGGATTCGCCACGCTGGCGCTGGGCATCGGCACGCTGCAACTGGTGCTGGATCGTGGCAACCAGGACGACTGGTTCAGTTCGCAGATGCTGAGCACGGCAGCCATTGTCTCGGCGATATCGTTTGCCGTTTTCATCTTCTACTCGCTGACCGGCAAGCACCACCCGCTGTTCGATCTGCGCATCTTCAAGGACCGCAACTATCTGGTCGCCAGCCTGATCATGACCACAATAGGCATAGGCTTCTTCGGCGGCATGCTGCTGCAATCGCTGTTCCTGCAGAACTTCCTCGGCTACCCGACCTTCGAGGCGGGCCTGTACATGGCTCCGCGCGGACTGGCTTCGTTCCTGGTGATGATCTTCGTCGGCAAACTCTCGGGCAAGGTGCCGCCGCGCAATTTCATCCTCGTCGGCATTTTCGCCAGCGTCGCCGGCAACTACCTGATGACGCGCTTCACCGGAGATATCACCGCCGCCGACCTGATCGCCCCTATGATGCTGCAAGGCATGGGCATGGGGCTGATCTTCGTGCCGATCTCCACACTGGCCTTCACCACGCTGCCCAAAGAGGCCGCAGCAGAAGCGGCAGGCATCTACAGCCTGATCCGCTCGCTAGGTTCCGCGCTGGGCATCTCGATACTGGTCACTTATTTTTCGCGCGACACCCAACAGAACTGGAGCCTGCTTCGCGGCGCGATCACACCGTATAACGAGGCGCTAAAAACATACCTCGCCCCGCTGCATCCAGACAACTCCGTCATCCTCGACCATCAAGGCATCGCAACCGCCTCCCGCGCGGTGCTGCATCAGGCACAGAACATCGGCTACATCGACAGTTTCTGGTTCGCCACGCTCAACTTCGTCGCGATGCTGCCGTTGCTGCTGCTGGTACGCACCCCGAAAAAACCGGCTACATCGCCCGCACCCGTACACGCAGAATGAGCGGCACGCCATTTCCCGACAACAAGCCTCAGGGCTGCAACAACTGCATCCACTATTACATCACCCACGATGCCGATTTCAGATATGGCTGCCGCGCGCTGGATTTCAAAAGCCAACGCCCGCCGTTTGTTACGGTTTTAGAAGCCTCTGGACAGAGGTGCCAATTCTTCCAGAAAAAGAGTTGAACCAAAAATCGGACCAATTGACCCGTGGTGGGCTGGTGTTTTTTGTCGGCACAGGCAATTGGCAGTCCGATGTTTTTTCGGCATGGCGGCCTCGCTAAAACCGTTGCGCCAGCTCCATCAGAAAATAACGTCCGGGCGTACTCTGGTTCGCCGCAACACCTGCACGGCCTCCCAATTGGCTATCGCGGGTCAATAGATAGGCGGCGCCAACATCCCAATACGCAACCGATCCACCATCTTGTGCACTGGCCAGTTGCGGCGCGGACATCTCGATGAAGGCGCGAAACGCTTCTGTTACCCGCCTGTTCAACACAACGCCCAATATTCCGGAAGCAAATCGGCGGCCAGCAGAATCGGTGTCGTATTTGATCCCCGGCATGACCCCTAATGCAAAATTTTGCGGCAATTCCCATGTCATCACCGACCTTAATGAGGGGCGGACTCCCGGGCGGCTGAACTCTCTCGATCCGGAAGCCGTATCGAAATGGAGTATCCATGAAACCGCCGCCTTCTCCTCATCCCGGTCTTGGGTATGCCACTTCAAACCGAAGGCGGTATCGCCCACCCCCGTTTGCAAATGATCGCTGATATACCCTTCGCTGTCGATGCGCAGCTCCGTCGTAGCGGTGACACCATATTTCAGCAAAACCGGCGTTGACTGCACGGAGGCTAGGTTGTCCCGTACCCACATCATATCCGCCTCATATTGAAACCGCCCCCTGCCGACAACTTCGGACGATTCAACAAAATCCGGGCCATCGGCATCGATGGGCTCTGCGGCATATGCGCCGGGTTCCATGAGCAACAGCGCAACGAGCACAAACAGTCCAGGGAATTTTTTTCCATGCACTGCGATGACTGCTTTAGAAATGATGACTGCCGGGTAAACGAGCACAGGAATTATCGCGACTGTGAGAACACGGCGGAAGCAGGCGATGATGCTGCCTGTTTCTCCGCAGTGGAGGGTTTAGCCAGAATCTGGTAGAACACTTCGTCACGCTTGATCATGCCCAGTTCGCTGCGCGCGCGTTCCTCGATCGCGGCTGTGCCCTGCTTGAGGTCGCGCACTTCGGCATCCAGCAGCGCGTTGCGCATCTTGGTTTGCTGATTGACACGCTGCTGGGATTCGACCTGGCGATTTAAATCCCACACTTTCAGCCAGCTGCCTTTGCCCAGCCACAACGGGTACTGCAACAGCAGTAGCAGGACGATCAATATCAGCGTGGCTGCACGCATTACCCTAACTGATAATACGCATCGCGTCCCGGGTAGCTGGCAGTGTCACCCAGATCTTCTTCGATGCGCAGCAACTGATTGTATTTCGCCATGCGGTCGGAACGCGACAACGAACCGGTTTTGATTTGCAGCGCATTGGTGGCCACCGCCAGATCGGCAATCGTGGAGTCTTCCGTTTCGCCGGAGCGGTGCGAGATCACCGCGGTGTAACCCGCACGTTTTGCCATTTCAATTGCCGCGAAGGTCTCGGTCAGCGTGCCGATCTGGTTGACCTTGATCAGGATGGAGTTGGCGATGCCGCGCTTGATGCCTTCACGCAATATTTTGGTGTTGGTCACGAATATATCGTCACCGACCAGCTGTATGGATTTGCCCAGACGGTCGGTCAACGCCTTCCAGCCGTCCCAATCATGTTCGCTCATTCCGTCTTCCAGCGTAATCACCGGATATTTGTCGATCCACGACGCATACATGTCGATGATCTGCGCCGAAGTCAGCGTCAGGCCGTCGGCCTTCAGGTGATACTTCCCTTCCTTGTAGAACTCGGAAGCCGCCGCATCGATACCGATCGCCACATCCGCGCCCGGCACGTAACCCGCAGCCTCGATGGCTTCGACGATGACTTTCAATGCCGCTTCGTTGGAGCCCAGCGCCGGCGCGAAACCGCCTTCGTCGCCTACGGTGGTGGTCAAGCCGCGATGGTGCAGGATCGCCTTCAAGGCATGAAACACTTCCGCGCCGTAGCGCAGCGCCTCGCGAAAACTCTGCGCGCCGACCGGGATGATCATGAATTCCTGGATGTCCGCACCGCCGGTGGCATGCGCGCCTCCGTTGATGATATTCATCATCGGTACCGGCATCTCCATACGGGCAGCGCCCCCGAGATAACGATACAGCGGCAGACCGCTTTCTTCTGCGGCGGCGCGCGCCACGGCCATCGACACGGCCAGGATCGCATTCGCACCGAGGCGGGATTTATTTTCCGTACCGTCCAGATCAATCATGGTCTGGTCGATAAAGGCTTGCTCGGCGGCATCCAGGCCGATGATCGCCTCGGCGATTTCGGTGTTCACATATTCCACCGCCTTCAATACGCCCTTGCCCAGATAACGCCGTTTGTCGCCGTCGCGCAACTCGATCGCTTCTTTCTCGCCGGTGGACGCTCCGGACGGCACAGCGGCGCGCCCCATCACACCCGACTCCAACAAGACATCCGCTTCCACGGTTGGGTTGCCGCGCGAATCCAGAATTTCACGGGCGATCACATCAACAATTGCACTCATTTTATTTTCCTTAAGTTCACTTAAACAACCAGCCGCGTATCATCACCGATGAGTCACGGATCACTGCATCAGTCGAGCGGTGTTCCATCCGCGTTAATTCGTGGCTGGCTTATTTTTCAAATACTACGCAAATCCAACTTTTCTTCAATCAATCCTTGTTGCTTGACGGTCGCATCCAGCACCATCAAAGTCTTCAACAAGTCCTTCAAATTCCCGAGCGGAAAGGCATTCGGCCCATCCGATAAAGCCTTGGACGGATCCGGATGCGTTTCCATGAACAGGCCCGAAATCCCTGCCGCGACTGCGGCACGCGCCAACACCGGCACAAACTCGCGCTGCCCGCCGCTGACCGTGCCCTGCCCGCCCGGCAATTGCACCGAGTGTGTCGCATCGAACACTACCGGACAGCCGGTGCTGCGCATCACTGCCAGCGAACGCATGTCCGACACCAGATTGTTGTAACCGAACGATGCGCCGCGTTCGCACACCATGATGTTGTCAGCGCCGCTGGCTTCGCGCGCCTTCTCCACCACGTTCTGCATATCCCATGGCGACAGGAACTGGCCTTTCTTGATATTCACCGGCTTGCCGCATTTTGCGACCGCATGTATGAAATCCGTCTGGCGGCACAGAAACGCCGGCGTTTGCAGCACATCCACCACCGCCGCGACCGGTGCTATTTCCTCTATGCTATGCACGTCGGTCAACACCGGCACGCCGAGTTGCGCTTTCACTTCATCGAGTATCTTCAATCCCGCATCAATACCGAAACCGCGAAACGACTTTCCCGAACTGCGATTGGCCTTATCGTAGGACGACTTGTAGATGAAGTTTATCTGCAACTCATTGCAGATTTCTTTCAGCACACCGGCGGTATCCAGCGCCATTTGTTGCGACTCGATCACGCAGGGTCCCGCAATCAGAAACAGCGGCTGATCCAACCCGGCTTCAAAAGTGCACAGTTTCATACCGCCACCTCGTTATCCTGATACAAAACTCCAGACACGGAGGTCTCGGTGGCCGGCGGCATTACCCGCCCCCTCGCTTCGCGCACCGTGTTCATGCCGCCACCTTTTCTGTCTTGTGCATTTTCTGGCGTTGCAACGCCGCTTCCACAAATGCCTTGAACAACGGATGCCCGCTGCGCGGCGTGGAGGTAAACTCGGGGTGGAACTGCACGCCGACAAACCAGGGGTGCATGGACTGAGGCAGCTCCATGATCTCTGGCAAGTTTTCACTGGGTGTGCGCGCGGAAATGATCAGCCCGGCTTTTTCCAGCACCGGCACATAGTGGTTGTTGACCTCATAGCGATGGCGGTGCCGCTCGTTCACTTCGTCGCCATAGATGCGCTGCGCCAGCGTAGCTGGTTTGATCGGGCAACGCTGCGACCCCAGACGCATGGTCCCGCCCAGGTCGGAATCGTTGCTGCGCGTCTCGACCTTGCCATCGCGGTCCAGCCACTCGGTAATCAGCGCGACCACCGGATGCTCGGATTCCAGGTTGAATTCGGTGCTGTTCGCGTCAACCATGCCAGCAACATTCCGCGCATATTCGATCACCGCCAGCTGCATGCCCAGGCAAATGCCCAGATAGGGCACTTTATTTTCGCGCGCGAAACGGATCGCGGAAATTTTTCCTTCTGTACCGCGCTTGCCAAAGCCGCCTGGAACCAGTATCGCATCGAAGTGCTCCAGGCCCTGCAAGCTGGATGTTTCCAGCGCTTCGGAGTCGATGTACTCGATATTCACCTTGGTCTGCGTATGTATCCCCGCGTGGCGCAGCGCCTCGATCAGCGACTTGTAGGATTCGGTCAGCTCCACATACTTGCCGACCATGCCTATGGTGATCTGATGCTGCGGATTCTCCAGCGCGACCACCAGCTTTGCCCACACCGACAGGTCGGCAGGCGGCAGATCCAGATTCAACTCTTCGCAGACAATGCGGTCCAACCCTTGCTGGTTGAGCATCTGCGGCACCTTGTAGATGCTGTCCACATCCCACATCGAAATCACCGCCTCTTCGCGCACATTGGCGAACAGCGAAATCTTGCCCCGCTCGTCATCGGGAATCGGCCTGTCGGCGCGGCAGATCAGCGCGGTCGGAAAAATACCGATCTCACGCAATTTCTGCACGCTGTGTTGCGTAGGTTTGGTTTTCAACTCGCCAGCCGTGGCAATGTAGGGAACCAGCGTGAGATGCACATACGCAACCTGATGGCGGCGCAGGCGCAACCCCATCTGTCGCGCCGCTTCGAGAAACGGCAGCGACTCGATGTCACCGACCGTGCCGCCGATCTCGACGATCGC
>JACPYR010000093.1 GCA_016195965.1 Nitrosomonadales bacterium
AGCAGGAGATTAACCACGCGATGAAACGATTGAACAACAGACCGAGAAAACGGCTTGGATTTCTGACACCCGCTCAGGTATTCTTCAAGTCAGGTGTTGCACTTCAAAATTGAATCCGCGTTTCTTTGTATGGAAGGTATCCTCCAAGCGATTCTTCCAGATGGTAAAACTGATTGCACCTCTTCGGGTCATGATTCAAATACCGGGTGTCAGCAACATTGATATTCGTCAGAAATTTTAAACCAGCATCAAGAGATTTACGTAATGCCCAGCCTCCTGCAGCACTAGCCAGCCACTCATACATTTTGGTCATGCTCCTCGGTTAATCAAAATTCTTTGGTGTTCCACTTTTCACGCTAACGGAATTGAGGGGCGCGCCGCCGATAGGCGGAGCGTCCCCTCGAATGAAAGGTTAGACCTCACTTACCCTCCCGGAATAATTGATTGATGATTTCGGCACAGCTCCTAAGCGTGAAAAGTGAGCCTGGGTGAAGCGTGTGGCTCCCATGTGCTAAATCATTTCGTAGTGAGGAGATAAGACTCGGCAACTGCGCGCTGTATTGCGTAGGTGCTTCGCCATCAACTTCAATATGGGAAAATCCTTGGTCGACGATTAGGCCGCGCTCAACGGCAAGGGAGAGCAGTTTCTTTAACCCACCCTTTGCTTCAGGGAAGCGCAGGCGTAATGCCATCTCCACGGTGGAGAAGGCTTTCAATTCGGCGACCTGATGAAATGGGTAGTAGAGCCACGCATAAACGCCGAGCATGAGCGCGATGTTGAATTGATTTTGGACGTCCTCGGGCGTACTCGGTGAGAGAGTGATTTCCGCAATGGACTCGTAACGATCATTCAATGACACCGGCCGCATTTCATTTGTGGAAAGGTTTCTCAACACGAAATGAGCCCACCGCTCATCGGGCTCCAGCAGTGTTGAGAACGGCTTCAATTCTTCCATGCGCGGCCTGTGAGGTCTAACGTGGTTCGAGTTGAGCGGCACCCCCGCCAGACGGCTTGCGCTTATGACAGGCGAGCAGCGAAACTGTCGACGGAGTGAATGTCGGGTGCGAGCCTGGAATGCAAGCCGGCCAGTGGGGCGCAGCCGCGAGTGCAGCGAGCGGCGTCCGCTCTAACGAGGCGTTAGGCGCAGATGGACATGCCCCGCCACTCTGTGTTCTTGCCGCGTGATGCCCGCCCATTTTTGTTTTCCCCTGTGTGCGACGGCTGAAAAACTGAACCCCGAAAAACGGTCATATGCCGCGAAGCGTAGCTCGTCGTCCGCATCAACGCCTTCAGTTATGCGGCGAACGCAAGCTACGCTTTGCTCAATAGCATGTTTTTGCCGCCTGTAAATTCCGCAATTTCTTTGCCAGCTCGCGCCAACCTTGAAAATTCCTTGCGCTTTGCTCGCGTCGCAACAAACAGCTACACGCTGCAAAAAACATCGCGCATCATTCCCACCAGCTTCAGGGTGCGCAGATCGCCTATGCGGTAATAAACCCGGTTCGCATCCTTGCGCGTAGCGAGGACACCTTTGTCGCGCAGTATCGACAGGTGTTGCGAGATGTTGCTCTGCGACGTGCCGACTTGCTCCACGATATCCTGCACGCTGACTTCCTGGTCACCCAGCACGCATAAAATCTTCAGGCGCAACGGATGCGCGATCGCCTTGACGGCAAGCGCTGCCTGTTGGATGTCCTCATCCCGGTCTATCAGTTTGTTTGTCATAATTTTTGTTCCATATTGCGCTACCGTAACCCATCAAGCGTCGCACCAAAGTTGGCAAATTCGTCTAAAATGCGCGTTCTCAAAAATCACCATCCGCTTATATTCTACATCAATGAACGTTACTCCTGTTTTATTGCTTATTCTTGACGGCTTCGGTTACCGCGAAGATGCCGATTACAATGCCATTCTGGCCGCAAAAAAGCCCAACTGGGACAGGCTTTGGCATGATTATCCGCACACGCTGCTGCACGCCTCGGAAAAATTTGTAGGCCTGCCTACTGGCCAGATGGGCAACTCTGAGGTTGGACATCTCAACATCGGCGCCGGTCGCGTGGTGTATCAGGATTTGAGCCGCGTCGATGTGGCTATCGAAGACGGCAGTTTCTATACCAATCCTGCCCTGAACAATGCGGTTGCGGCAGCCAAGCAAAACGGCACTGCATTGCACATCATGGGATTGCTTTCCCCTGGCGGCGTGCACAGCCACGAAAACCACATTATCGCGATGCTTGATATGGCGGCACGCAATGGCTTGAAAAAGGTTTATCTGCACGCGTTCCTGGACGGCCGCGACACCCCGCCCAAGAGTGCGGCGCAATCGCTGCAGCTGTTACAGGATAAATGCGCCGCATTAGGCGTCGGCCAGATTGCCAGCATCGTCGGGCGTTTCTATGCAATGGACAGAGACAACCGCTGGGAGCGTGTACAACCCGCCTACGAATTGCTCACCGAGGGACGCGCCGAGTACACCGCCACCGACCCGCTGAGCGGATTGGAACAGGCTTATGCGCGCGGCGAATCTGATGAGTTCGTCAAGCCGACCGCCATCATCTCAAGCGGCTCGCAAGCCGTGACCATGCAGGATGGCGATTCGGCAATATTCATGAATTTCCGCGCCGATCGCGCGCGCGAAATCACCCGCGCTTTAACGGATGATGCGTTCAACGGCTTCAAGCGCACCAGCTTCCCCAAGCTGTCCAGCTTTGTCACGCTCAGCCGCTATGGTGAGGATTTTACCTTGCCCTGCGCATATACCCAGGAGGACATACACAATGGCCTGGGCGAATATATTTCCAGCCTTGGCTTGAAGCAATTGCGCATCGCTGAGACCGAAAAGTATGCCCACGTCACGTATTTCTTCAATGGCGGCAAGGAGCAGCCATACCCCGGCGAGGATCGTATCTTGGTGCCGTCACCCAAGGTCGCCACTTATGATCTGAAGCCTGAGATGAGCGCCTTCGAGGTGACCGACAAACTTGAGGCCGCGATTCTGAGCCGCCAGTATCAGACCATCGTCTGCAACTATGCCAACGGCGACATGGTGGGGCACAGCGGCAATATGGCGGCAGCCACACAGGCGATTGAAGCCCTGGATGTTTGCATCGGGCGCGTGGTCAAGGCGATGCAATCCACGGGCGGCGAAGTGATCATCACCGCCGACCACGGCAACGCCGAACAAATGATCGATCACGCCACGCATCAGGCACACACCGCGCACACCTTAAATCTGGTGCCACTCCTTTACATCGGACGCAAGGCCAAGCTTAGCGATCATGGCGCCCTGCGCGATCTCGCCCCCAGCCTGCTGACGATGATGGGATTGCCCCAACCGGCGGAAATGACTGGACACAGTTTGATTCAGATACAGTGATCCTATTCGCGCGTTTTCTTTTACTGTTCATCTGCAGCCTGACCCCGGCCACCGGGGCCTATGCCGGCAAACAGGAAGAGCTGGAAAATTTGCGCAAGCGCATTGCGGCTGTACAGCATGAGATGGAAAAAACCCATGAATCAAAAGCCGAGGCGGCCGATGCATTGCGTGAATCCGAACACACTATCAGCAACAGCAATCGCAAGCTTGCCGAACTTGCCACGCAACAGCGCGCAGCGGATCAAAAGCTCGGCGAACTGCAACGGCAACAGCAGCAACTGACCGCCGACATGGCCGGGCAACAGAATATGCTGGGGAGACTGTTGTATCAGCAATATCTGGGCGGTTCTCAAGAATATTTAAAATTGTTGCTGAACAACCAGGACCCCAATCAGGTCACCCGCGATCTTCAGTATTACCAATATATCGCACGCAGCCGCGCTACCTGGCTTGCCACGCTGCGCAGCAATCTCGCCACACTCGATGAAATCAGCTCTTTCACCCGCGAACAGCGCGCACAGTTGGCCGCTTTGCACAAGGAACATGCTGCACAAAAAATGACTTTGCAAAGGGAGCAAAATGCACGCAAGCGGATGCTGGTCAAAATCTCCAGGCAATTACGCCAACAACGCCGCGAGATTAACCGCCTGCAGCGCGATGAAGGCCGATTATCGCAACTGGTCGATAAATTGACCCAAATGCTCGCTCAACAAAAATCCGGCACGCTGTTCCACAATGACAATCTGCCGGACGATCATTTTGACGGCAGCCCTTTCGAGCAATTAAAAGGCAAGCTCGTACTGCCCGTCAGAGGCACGATTACCAATCGTTTCGGCACACCGCGGCCGGACAGCACGGTGCAGTGGAAGGGATTGTTCCTTAAAACTTCCAGCGGGCAGGCAGTCAAGGCGATCGCGGCAGGACGTGTCATATTTGCCGACTGGTTGCGCGGCTTCGGCAATCTGCTGATCATTGACCACGGCAATGGTTACATGAGTTTGTACGGAAATAACGAGACTCTGTTTAAGGAAGTTGGCGACGTACTGCACGGCGGCGATACCATTGCTGCAGTGGGGAATAGCGGCGGCAATGAGAATTTCGGTTTATACTTTGAGTTGCGTCACGAAAGCAAGCCGCTCGATCCTATGAAATGGCTGGCCACAAAATAATTATTGAGGAAATTATGCGTCTTCTGGAAAAAGCGGGTTTGGTCGGTTTGGGTTTGGTCGCGGGTGTGATGGTCAGCTTGCATTTCTCTGCGGTTGCCGAAAAGGATACTGTTGCCACACCGCTGCCCATTGAGGAATTGCGCGCGTTCTCCGAGGTATTCGGTCGCATCAAGAGCGACTATGTGGAGCCTGTCACCGACAAGAAATTAATCACCGATGCCATCGCCGGCATGTTGAACGGCTTGGATCCCCACTCGACTTATCTCGATGCCGATGCCTTCAAAGAATTGCAAGTCGGCACACACGGTGAATTTGGCGGACTCGGCATCGAAGTCGGCATGGAAGAGGGTGTAATAAAAGTTATATCGCCTATTGAAGACACCCCTGCCTATCACGCCGGCATCAAAACCGGCGATTTGATCATCAAGCTTGATGATACGCTCATCAAAGGCATGGCCCTGAATGATGCGGTTAAGCGTATGCGCGGAAAGCCTGGCAGCAAAATCATTCTCACCATTATCCGCAAGGATGAACCCAGGCCGATCGAAATCACCTTGGTGCGTGCCATCATTAAAGTACAAAGCGTGAAATCCAAACTGCTGGAATCCGGCTACGGTTTTGTGCGTATAACACAATTCCAGGAACAGACTTCCGAGAATCTCGCCTCTGCGCTGACCGCCCTTGTCAAGCAAAACCAGGGGCCGCTCAAAGGCCTGGTTCTGGATTTGCGCAATGACCCCGGCGGTCTATTGACTGCGGCGGTTGGCGTATCTTCGGCCTTTCTCGCAAAAGATGCGCTGGTTGTTTATACCGATGGCCGTACCGACGACGCCAAAATGCGCCTGACAGCCGCTCCGGAAAACTACCTGCACGGCCGCACCGAAAGCGATTATTTGCAAGCGTTGCCAGACTCGATTAAAAGCGTTCCCCTGGTCGTGCTGGTCAATGCCGGTTCTGCTTCCGCATCCGAAATCGTGGCCGGCGCTCTGCAAGACCATAAGCGCGCTGTCATCATGGGTGTGCAGACATTTGGCAAGGGCTCGGTGCAAACCGTACTGCCCCTGGGCAACAACACCGCGATCAAACTCACCACGGCTCGCTATTACACGCCGGGCGGGCGTTCTATACAAGCCAAGGGCATCGTCCCTGACATTGTGGTAGAAGACCCTGCCTCCGCCGGACGCGACAGCGGCATTTTCCGCCTGCGTGAAGCCGATCTGAACAAACACTTGATCAATGACAAGCAGTCCGAAGAAAAGCCGCAGAGCGCAAACAAAACCACGCTCTCTGCCCCAGACAACAAAGAGGACACAGCAAAAGTGGCTCCATCTGAATTTGGCTCCAAGAACGATTATCAGCTCAATCAAGCACTGAATCTTTTAAAGGGTATACAGATACTGCAAGGTAAATAATCTCGATAGGGGGAATCCATGTGATTGATCCTGTAGAACTGAACAAACGACGTGATATCGTATTCAGTGCCGAGCCACCGGGGCAGGTGGCTCGCGCCTTCCAGCTGTTGTCCGGACTGCCTGACTGCACAGTTGAGTATGGCGACACCCCGAATACCTTGCGGGTCACCTACAGCTTGCGCCACTACACACTGAGCGGCCTTGAAGACGGCCTGAGCAAAGAAGGATTCCAACTTGACCATAGCCCGCTGCACAGCATTGGACGCCAGGTCATTTACTACTGCGAAGATACCGCTTGCCACAATCTGGACATCCCTGCCCATCCGACCAAAAAGAACGAGCGCGAAGTATTCGTGAAGGCCTATGACCATGAGCCCCACGGCGACCACGACGACACGCCTCCGGAGTTGCGTGATTACAAGTAGCCACTCATCGAAGGGGCGCTGCACGGCGTGTTGTGGTTCCGACATCGCATCGATGAAGCCGATAGGGCCTTCGCCGCAACAAGCCGCGTAGCGGCTTGTTGTCATAAACTCAAGCAGGTCAGGCCGCCCAACAAACAAACAACCCGGCACGAGGCCGGGTTGTTTGTAAGGAGTTTGACGCCTGTCCTGAGCCTGTCGAAGGGATGACCTACTTTGGCTATGGCCGCCCCGCTGGGGCATAACATTCAAAGGAGAATGTTAGCCAACGCCGCAAGAAGCGCCGGTGGCGCGTCTTGTAGCTCCGACTTTGTAATTTTTATTTTTCTGTGTCGCTGAAACAAGCCGCCGTCAGTACGGCGGCTTGTTTTCAGAACCTCAAGAGGTCAACATTAAACCCCACAAAGCAAAAACCCCCAGGTTTTCACCTGAGGGTTTTTGCTTTGTAAGGAGTCTGACGATGACCTACTTTCGCATGGGTAATCCACACTATCATCGGCGCGGAGTCGTTTCACTGTCCTGTTCGGGATGGGAAGGAGTGGGACCAACTCGCTATGGTCGTCAGACAAACTGTTAGGCATTCGACGATGTTCTGTCGCCTGCCATGTTTGTTGTCCGCTGCTTTGGTTTTGAGGCCTCGTCAACGAACGATATTTTTGGAAGAAGTAAAGTTTATGGTTTTTGATTGTACTGCGATTGGGGTTTGGGTTCGGGTTTTACCCTTGCACCTTTCACCTTGCACCTTGTTTCTTACTTAATGTTATAGGATCAAGCCTCACGAGCAATTAGTACTGGTTAGCTTAACGCATTACTGCGCTTCCACACCCAGCCTATCAACGTCCTGGTCTCGAACGACTCTTTAGGGGGGTTAAACCCCCAGGGAAATCTTATCTCAAGGCGAGTTTCCCGCTTAGATGCTTTCAGCGGTTATCTCTTCCAGATTTAGCTACCCGGCAATGCCACTGGCGTGACAACCGGTACACCAGAGATCTGTCCACTCCGGTCCTCTCGTACTAGGAGCAGGTCCCTTCAAATTTCCAACGCCCAAGGCAGATAGGGACCAAACTGTCTCACGACGTTTTAAACCCAGCTCACGTACCACTTTAAATGGCGAACAGCCATACCCTTGGGACCGGCTACAGCCCCAGGATGTGATGAGCCGACATCGAGGTGCCAAACTCCCCCGTCG
>JACPYR010000081.1 GCA_016195965.1 Nitrosomonadales bacterium
GCATGGCCATTTTCGGCGCCATCTCGGGGCTGATTTGCACCGACATCCAGACCACCACACTCACAGCCGACAGCGATGCCGCCGCCGATAATGCGAACATGCGCATCTTCTGCTTGGCCGCCCGCCTGCGCGGCGCCAGCACGGTAGGCTCATCCTGCAAACGCTCACGCACTTTCGCGCTCAAGTCACAATGGATATATTCGGGTTGGCGCAGCACATCACCGATCAGATGATATGATGCCCAATTCTTGCGGACAGCAGCATCGTTTTTTATCCGATCAAGCAGACTCTCCGCCTCATCTTCAAACAGCTCACTGTCCATCAATGCTGAAATTTCCTGTTTCATATCTACCACCTCTTACCCTTGCTGGTTTCCAATAGCGGGCGCAGATTTTCCGCTACCGCCTCACGCGCCCTGAAAATTCTCGACCTTACCGTGCCTACCGGGCAATTCATCACATTGGCAATTTCTTCGTAACTCAGTCCTTCTATTTCGCGCAGGGTCAACGCACTACGCAAATCTTCCGGCAGTTGCTGCAACGAAAGCTGAACCACATCGACAACCTGCTTGCTCATAAGTTCATTTTCCGGCGTGCTGACCTCGCGCAGCAAACTGGCCTCATCAAACGACTCAGCCTCTTCGGCGTCAAATGGCGTGACCGTTGGCGCACGGCGCTTATTTGCCAACAAATGATTTTTTGCCGTATTGATGCCGATCCGATATAGCCAGGTATAGAACGCGCTCTCACCGCGAAAACCGGACAACGCACGGTAGGCCTTGATGAAAGCATCTTGCGTCACATCCTCGGCCTCGGCGGGATCTCGCACAAAGCGGGAAATGAGCCGCCCGAGCTTGCGCTGGTACTTGGATACCAGCAAATCGAAGGCGTGCTTATCCCCGCGTTGAACGCGCTCAACCAACTGTTGATCAACATCCCGGTCTGTCATCCCTGACTATTCCAAATTATTATTGTAATACTACCAGGGGAACCGGAGGTTCCCGGCCCCCAGCAGTGTCCGCATTGTGGGGTCGGCACGACTGGCTTCGCGACACAGGTTCCAGTATAACCGCTCCGCCCGACGGAGAACAGAAGTCCGTTACCCCCATCACAGCGCCACTCCGGCCTGCGAATTCCGGCAACTGTCTGCTATAGTCCGCATTCCAACCCCAAGCGTCCGGAAATTAAATTGCAACAATTTGACACATTGATCATAGGCAGCGGCTTGGCCGGCCTGACATTGGCTCTCAAGCTTGCCGAGCGCCAGACGGTCGGGCTGATCACCAAGAAATCGCTATTGGACGGCGCCAGCGGCTGGGCACAGGGCGGTATCGCCGCAGTATTGTCTTCCGACGACTCGTTGGACGCGCATATCCAGGACACCCTGACCGCCGGCGCCGGGTTGTGCGACGAAACCACGACCCGCTATGTGGTCGAGCACGGCAAAGCCGCCATCGATTGGCTGATAGAACAGGGAGTGCCCTTCACCAAGGACATCTCCAACAATTTGGGTTACCACCTGACCCGCGAAGGCGGGCACAGCCGGCGCCGCATCATCCATGCCGCCGACGCGACAGGACACGCCGTACAGGAGACCCTCGCCGCGCGCGTGTTGGACCATCCCAACATCACGGTATTGGAACACCATATATCAGTCGATCTGATCACCGGCAAGAAACTGGGACTTCAGGATAATTGCTGCTACGGTGTATATGCGCTCAATAGCCTGAGCGATGAAGTCATTACGATCGCCGCGCAAAATACTATTCTGGCAACAGGCGGGACCGGCAAGGTTTATCTCTACACCACCAACCCGGACACCGCGACTGGCGATGGCATCGCGATGGCATGGCGCGCCGGTTGCCGTGTGGCCAACATGGAGTTCATCCAGTTCCATCCGACCTGCCTGTACCATCCGCACGCGAAATCTTTTTTAATCAGCGAGGCGGTACGCGGCGAAGGTGGCATCCTGAAACTGCCCGACGGAACCCGTTTCATGCCGAATCACGACGAACGTGCGGAACTTGCCCCGCGCGACGTGGTAGCCAGGGCAATAGACTTCGAAATGAAAAAGCATGGGCTGGATTGCGTCTATCTGGACATCTCGCACCAGTCGGTCGAATTCCTCCAGGAGCATTTCCCGACCATCTATGCACGCTGCTTAAGCCTGGGCATCAACATCAGCAAAGAGCCTATCCCGGTAGTCCCCGCTGCACACTACACTTGTGGTGGCGTGGTCGCCGACTTGCGCGCGCGCACCGATGTAGACAATCTGTATGCGGTGGGAGAAACCGCCTATAGCGGATTGCATGGCGCCAATCGGCTGGCCAGCAATTCCTTGCTGGAATGCCTGGTGTTTGCCGACGCAGCAGTTCGCGATATTTTGAACAAGCCGCGCCACACGTCCCCCCCTTTGCCGGCATGGGATGAAAGTCGCGTGACGGATGCGGACGAGCAGATTGTCATCTCGCACAACTGGGCGGAATTGCGGCATTTCATGTGGGACTATGTGGGCATAGTGCGCACCAATAAGCGCCTGCAACGCGCGCAACACCGCATCCAGTTGCTGCAGGATGAAATCGACGAGTATTACGCCAATTTCCATATCAGCTCGGATTTGCTGGAACTGCGCAACCTGGTGCTGAACGCCGAACTGATCGTGCAAAGCGCCTTGTTGCGCCACGAAAGCCGCGGCCTGCATTTCAGCAAGGACTATCCGGAAACATTACCCAATCCGCAGCCGACTATTCTCACTCCAGGTTTATAAAAACCGCAAACGAACACATAGCTGGCGAAACAAATCAACGCCCAACGCATCCGGGAAAATTACACGGGAAACAGGCAAACGACGCCCTTCGATCCGCACACGCAACAACACAAAATACGGACTGATCACAGTATTGCCGACAACTTGACCAGTAAAGCCGGAGCCGTTCCGGGTAGTCACCGACACCCCGCTCTGGTCGAGTAAAATCTCTCGCCAGGAACCTGGCAAAAGCAGCAGAATATCGCGCGCCAGATGATAAAGCAGGCTCAAGAAAATCAACAGGAACAGCGCCAGCCTGATTGGCCATGCAATGGTCGTCGCATATACCACGGCCGCAGCCAGCATGTGACATAGCAGCAGCAACAGCGCAAAACGCAATGAAGGCTTAAGCGGGTGTTGCCAAACTGCCGGGCCGGACATGTTTGGTTAATGCCGCAAACATTTTAGAGCACAAAAAATGCGATCACTCCCAGCAATACCAGCAACACGATCGCCATCATGACATTCCCGCCACGTGATTGCGCGCTCCCAGCCGCATCATGATATCCGCGTGATTGTGAAGATGACACCGAGGCGGCAGTCAATGCCGCCCGCCCGGCCTGATGGATGGATTCAGCGCTGGGGCGCACCATGTTGAAGGTTTTGGACAACTCGTCCACATCTTCATTGCTGGCAGTCAGCGCAGCCAATCTCATGGTCGCCACTGCCGAATCAAATTCCTTGGACAGTCTGATTTGGGACGCAGATTTGATTTCTTCATCACCCATTTCCAACCGCCCGCTGATGTCGATGGTACCCGGCAGTTTTTTCTCCCCCCCCGCAGGTGATTTGGATAAATCTGTCCGCTGCCCGATACGTGGCAGGGTTTCACAGCATGAGCGCAAATCAACGGCCAAATCCTTGGCATTCTGGTATCGATCCTCCACCTTCTTGGCCAACGCCTTGGCCACGATGAAGTTGACCATTTCGGGCACGGCTGCGTTCAGCATGCTGGGCTGGGGAGGAACCGAATTCAAGGTCTGATACATGATAGCATTGACGTTCTCGCCATTAAACGGAGCCTGGCCGGTCAGCATCTCATAGAGCATCACGCCCAGAGAAAAAACATCCGACCGCTGGTCGATAGTCCGGCCCATCACCTGCTCAGGCGACATATATTTTGGCGAGCCAAGCACCATACCGGTTTGGGTCCGCACAGACGCGGAGGCCATGCGCGCAATGCCAAAATCGGTGATCTTCACATGCCCGTCGCGTATCACCATGATATTCGATGGCTTGACATCGCGATGCACGATGTCATGTTCGTGTGCATAGGCCAACCCTTGCGCCACCTGTGCCACGATGCTCAACGCCTGATCGACAGGCAACAAAGCCTCATCGTTCAAAATATCGCGCAACTCGCGGCCTTCCAGAAACTCCATCGCAATATAGGCGATATCGCCGCTCTTGCCCACATCATAAATGGTCACGATATTCGGATGATTGAGGCGCCCGGCCGCCTTGGCTTCCTGATAGAAACGCCCCTCGTATTCCTCTTTTTCATCCATCGCAAGGCCGAGGTTGATCGTCTTGATCGCAACCACACGGTCGATCAACGGATCCTTGGCCTTGTAGACTACACCCATCGCGCCCTGGCCAAGCTCGCCAAGCACTTCATAGCGCCCTAGCTGCTTAACCATTGCATACTTCCGAATGAGTGTCAGTTGCGATGTTCATGTGTATAAACTCGATAACCATGCAAAGTTTCACTAATGACAGAGGGGGGGATTAATGCGCACGGTTTTGCCAGGATGCAGCTCGACACTCTGCGTAAAAATTCCTCTGCTCGTATGGCTCACAATCAGCGAATGATTGCCGGGTGAGGCCACGATGGAAAGCGGCGCAGAACCTATCCGCCCTTTCCTGATGCCATCTATAAACACTTCGGCCCCTTCCACGCAGGCGACCGAAATAATCGCATCCGATCCACCACTGGATTTCTCGGAGAGCACATTACTCTTATTGTCGTCTTTAGGTGCCATTTTGACCGTGCTCTCCACATATCTGGATTTGGGTTTTTCTTCTAGTTTATCCGGTACTTTATCCGTGCGCTTGGCTTCCTGTTTTTCCGCAGCATTGTCCTGGTGTTCGTGGCGAACTTTATCGTGTGCCTTACCGCTCACCTTATCCTTGCCGGTTTTCGCCTCTGCCGCGACTTGAGACTGAACCGGACTTGCGGGCTGGGTGGCGGAATTTGCCGAAACGGATGGCATAGCTGACTGGGGTGCCGTTTTTACGGCCTGGTCACCCCTGCCGGCAACATCGTCATGCCGCGCCGTGTTTACCAGCACCGCAATCAGCGCCACAACAGGAACGGCTATTGCTGTCGCGTACACAGCACGCAACCAGGGTTGTGCACGTCGAAAACGGGTGATGGCTCGCTCAAGCCAGGTATCCAACCTTGCTGCGGCCCCATTCCACGCCGCTTTGGCGCGAAGCATAGTTCCGGCCCAGGTATTTTCAGCCTGCGCTCCAACCATCGGCATGACGGCTCCGCGCCGCGTCGTTTTATCGCCGGGATAGCCGATCGCATACACTTCGTGCTCACGCACATGCTTGTCGGTACGCGAGCCCTGATAGTGGAACATGCCGGAATATTGGGGTGAGAGACGCGAGACCGCATCAAAATAAGAACGCGATACGAGAATCTGGGCTGCATCCGCAAAACCCATCACGCGTTGCGCGACATTGATACCGTCGCCCACGATGTTGGGCTGGCCGTTGATATCCCTGACCAGGCGCACCGGGCCGAGATTGATCCCCATGCGCACCAGCAGAGGGTGATCCACATCAGGTCCTTCATTGAGCAGACTTTCACGCAGGCTGAGTGCCGCTTTTAAGGCATCTTCCACATCCCCGAGAAAATTGATGGCCGCACCGTCACCGGTATCCAGGATAATACGGTCCGTCATGGGCACATCGCTGATCGCCAATGAAAGATAGCTGTTAAACCTGTCCTTCAACGAGATCTGTCCAGAAACTGACTTCTTGGAATATTCCACAATATCCAAGAACAGCACACTGCACATAATGGTCTTGTTACCGCGCTCTTCCATTCAAATTCCCAGTATCCCGGCGTCCGCCGCCATCACCATACTTCGCCTCTGTCGCTGGCAGAATGTATCCTTATAAATTCTAGTGGTAGTCAGTGCTTTATACCAAATTTACTTTTCTTCGAGCCTGTTGCGGGCGCCCTGTTGCGTGTTGCAGATCCGGGACGGCTCGCGGGTTTGGCGACGGCAGCAGGGCGCCCGGACTTTCTGGCTGGCGCCGTATCCAACGGGCGAGAGGCCTGTACTTCCTGCAATGGCTCTACCCCATCAGCCGTGATCCCCACCCATTCCAATACCTGCGCAACCTCATCCGCACCCAGTTCAGCCGTCATCCCACGCTTCAAGCGCGGTGGCAAATTAATTATACCGAAGCGTATGCGCATCAATCTGCTCACCGGCAGATCCAGCGCATCAAAAGTGCGGCGCACCACACGATTGCGGCCTTCCTTGAGCATCACGCGATACCAGTGATTGAATCCCTCCCCCCCCTGGTCTTCGAGCTTTTCAAACTTCACTAACCCGTCTTCCAGCTCAACACCCTGCTTGAGCACCTGATCCATCTGCGCTTCCGTCAGCGTACCTTGAACGCGCACCGCATATTCGCGTTCGATCTCAAAGCGTGGATGCATCAAGCGATTCGCCAATTCGCCGGAAGTAGTAAAAATCAGCAATCCGCTGGTATTGAAGTCCAGCCGCCCAACCGCAATCCATTTCTGGCCGCGCAGCTTGGGCAGTTTATCAAACACGCTTGCGCGTTTTTCCGGATCGTCCCGGCTGACGATCTCTCCTTCCGGCTTATGGTAAAGCAGCACGCGCGCGTCTCTATCCTTTTCGCCCACGCGTATTGTGCGGCGCTCAGCTTTCACCAGATCGCCCTCGACTACCCTCATTCCCAGGGTCGCCGGTTCACCGTTGACACTGACGCGCCCGCTGGCGATCCATTCCTCCATCAAGCGGCGCGAACCGAACCCGGCCTGCGCCAGCACCTTCTGTAATTTTTCACCGGGCAATGTTTCATCAGGCGCGATCTCATCGTCCGGCATTTCCTTGATCGAAGTCACGCGAACAGGCATTGGAATATTTTTCTTCATGTTATTACCTCGCGCCTTTCCAACACGGCTTGCGCCAACGTACCACTGTCCACCTGCTCCAGTTCGCCGCCCACCGGCAAACCGCGTGCAATACGCGACACTTTCACATCTTTTGATTGCAGCAAGGTTGCCAGATAATGCGCCGTCGCATCGCCTTCCACAGTGAAATTAGTCGCCAGAATAACTTCGGCCACTTGTCCTTCATGGGGATGATCCTGCACACGCCTGAGCAAGCGATCGAGATGCAACTCTTTCGCACCTATCCCGTCCAGCGGAGACAACCTCCCCATCAGCACGAAATAGAGACCCCGATAGCACTGAGTTTGTTCCATCATCAGCAAGTCGGCTGGCATTTCGACGACACACAGCAAACCCGCATCGCGCCTGGGAGACGCGCATAAGGCACATACCTCGTGCTCGGAAAAATTATTGCACTTGCTGCAATGTTGTATGTTGTTGGCAGCCAGTTCCAGCGCCTGCGCCAGATGTAGAGCGCCAGCGCGGTCGCGCTGCAATAAATGGTATGCCATGCGCTGCGCGGATTTCGGCCCTACGCCGGGTAAGCAGCGCAACGCAGCGATCAGTTCTTCCAGGTGGGAAGGGATCAACTGGAAACTCCTAATAATCTACTGCACAACTCAATAGCTGCGTTGCGCGGTACTCGTTCCTCACCTATCAATTCGATATGTCTCGATCGCTGCGCTCCGCGCGCCTTGCTCTTAAGTCGCTCGCTACGATTCTTAGCAGTTTCCATCAGAACGGCAATTTCATTCCGGGCGGCATCCCCGCACTGAAAGCGCTCATGCGCTGCTGGGTGGTCGCCTCCACTTTCTTCATCGCATCGTTCAGCGCCAGCACGATCAAGTCTTCCAGCATTTCCTTATCATCGGACAGGACGCTGTCGTCCAGCGACACCCGGCGCACCTCATGCCCGCAGGTCATCGTCACTTTAACCATGCCTGAACCGGCCTGACCTTCCACCTCCATCGTGGCCAATTCGGCTTGCGCCTTCTGCATATTCGCCTGCATCTGCTGCGCCTGCTTCATCAAGCCGCCCAATCCGCCCTTCATCATTTCTTCTTTCTCCTAAACTCGTTATATGGGTTTGATCGATTCCTGCACCAACGTAGCGCCCAACTCGGCCTGTGCTTCGCGCACGAAACTATCCTGCTCAATCGAATCGCTCGCCTGCTGCTGCTTGAGCTGCTTGCCTTGATGTTCTATCACCGCAGGCGTAGCCGCTTCGATTTTACCCAAAACGACATTAAGCTTCATCGGCTTGGCAAAATAATCGCTCAATGCGGCCTGCAATTTATCAGTTGCCATCTTGTTGGTCTGAAAATGCTTATGCTCCTGCGACAAACACAGCGTGATTTGCTGATCTGAAAAACTTTCCAGCACGCAGTGTTTCGCCAATTGCTGGGCCATACCCTGCACATTCAACTGCGCCAACATGACACTCCATTCCGGCAGCCTGCCGGATACCGTTTCTCCGCGTGCAGCCGGACTAACCGGCTCTACTGGAACAACCGCCTTGCCGACCATCGCTTCGTTGCGTGCAACAGGCGCGATGGGCTGCACCGCAGACGCGGCCAATTTTGGCTGCATGGCGCCCTTGGCGGGAGCGAAAGCCAGCATGCGCAACAATGCCATGGTAAATCCGGCATATTCATCCGGAGCCAGATCGATTTCGTCGCGCCCATGGATGGCGATCTGGTAATACAACTGCACCTCTTCCGCCGCAAACGTCTGCGCCAATTCCTGCAAACGCACTCGTTCCGGCTCATCTTCGGCTATCGCCTGCGGCACCGTCTGCGCCAGCGCGATGCGATGCAGCAGCGTGGCCAACTCCTGCAACGCCGCATCGAAGGCCACACTGCGCGCCGCCATGTTATCGGCGATCGCCAGCAGCGCAACACCGTTCTGCTCACCCAAAGCCGCCAGCAAGTCAAACAGGTAACTCTGGTCTATCGCGCCCAGCATGGTACGCACCACGGCCTCTTCCACCTTGCCGGCAGAAAAGGCGATCGCCTGATCCATCAGGCTCAGCGCATCGCGCATGCTGCCCTGTGCGACACGCGCAATCAATGCGACCGCACCTGGCTCGAATCCGATCTGCTCCTGTTCCAGCACATATTGCAGGTGCGTAGCAATCAACGCCGGCGGCAATTGTTTCAAGTTGAATTGCAGGCATCGCGACAACACCGTGACCGGAATTTTCTGCGGATCGGTGGTCGCAAGAATAAATTTAACATGGGCCGGCGGCTCTTCGAGCGTCTTCAGCATCGCGTTAAATGCCGACTTGGAGAGCATGTGCACTTCGTCGATGATGTAAACCTTGAAACGCCCGCTGCTAGGCGCATACAGCGCACTTTCCAGCAGCTCGCGCATGCTGTCCACCTGCGTATTGGACGCGGCATCCAGTTCGATCAGATCAACGAAACGCCCGCTGTCTATCTCCTTGCAGGCGCCACATTCACCGCACGGCGTGGCGGTGATTCCTGTCGCGCAATTCAGCGATTTGGCAAAAATACGCGCAATGGTGGTCTTGCCGACCCCGCGTGTACCGGTGAACAGATAAGCGTGATGCAGGCGATTTTGCGAGAGAGCATTTCTGAGTGCCCGAACCACGTGCTCCTGCCCCGCCAGTTGCGCGAAGTTTTTAGGACGCCATTTACGCGCAAGAACCGTCGCGGCTGACAAGTTACACCGCGTCAGAATTTAAAGACACGAACAACCGGAATATGCTCGATGCCTCGCATCGTATTTTTGCAATCGTCATCGGATAACTCTTGGTAACGATCTCTTTCATTGCCACTCCACATACCAAAATAGGAGGCGAGCCTTACCCCCGGCACTTGCATATATAGCTGTGGCTGCTTCCTTCCGGACCTGACCAGGTTCGCTACTCTGCAATGCGGGGAGACCCGCCAAACTCTTCAGGGCTTGCTCTCAACAGCAGAACCCAAAACTTTTAATCCGCAGATTACGCAAATTCGAAATCAAACGGCTTATGCTCGAATCCGTTTAATCTGCGGTGCCATCATTCCATTCAAACCGAACGCACAGGAATCATGCCGATACGTTTGCGCCATTCCGCCGGACCGATGTCATGCACCGAACGCCCCCTGGCATCAACGGCCACGGTCACCGGCATATTCTCTACCTCAAATTCGTAAATTGCTTCCATGCCCAAATCGGCAAACGCGATCACTTTCGCGCTGCGTATCGCCTTGGACACCAGATAAGCCACACCGCCTACCGCGATCAAAGACACCGCCCCATGTTTCTTGATCGCCTCGATTGCGACCTTGCCGCGCTCGGCCTTGCCTATCATGCCGATCAAACCTGTCTGCGCCAGCATCATTTCAACAAATCCATCCATGCGTGTCGCAGTCGTCGGACCGGCTGGACCAACAGCCTCACCGCGTACCGGATCAACCGGACCGACATAATAGATGAAGCGGTTGGTAAAATCCACGCCCGTCGGCAATTTCTCGCCACGTGCCAGCATTTCCTTGATGCGCTTGTGCGCCGCATCGCGCCCAGTCAGCAGCTTTCCGGACAACAACACCGTTTCTCCCGGCTGCCATTGCGAAATTTCATCGCGCGTGACCGTTGCCAGATTGACGCGGCGTGCATCCGGCGCTGGCTTCCAGTGCACCTCCGGATAGTCCTCCAGCCTGGGCGGCGTGAACTGCGCCACGCCCTTGCCTTCAAGTTCGAAATGGATATGCCGCGTGGCCGCACAATTGGGGATGATCGCTATCGGCTTGGAAGCTGCATGAGTCGGATAATCCAGTATCTTCACATCCAGCACCGTGGTCAAACCGCCCAATCCCTGCGCGCCTATTCCCAGCGCGTTCACCTTGTCATGCAACTCGATACGCAACTCTTCGAGGCGATTCCGTGCTCCGCGCGCTTTCAACTCATGCATATCGATCGGCTGCATCAGCGCTTCTTTGGCCAGCAGCACGGCCTTTTCCGCCGTCCCACCGATGCCGATACCCAGCATCCCGGGCGGACACCAACCGGCGCCCATCTCGGGCACACGCTGCAATACCCATTCGACAATATCATCACCGGGATTGAGCATCTCCATCACCGCCTTGTTTTCCGAGCCACCGCCCTTGGCCGCGATGCGCACCTCCACGCTGTCGCCATGCACCAGTTCGACATGCACCACCGCCGGGGTATTGTCGCCGGTATTCTTGCGCTTACCCGCAGGATCAGCCACGATGGATGCACGCAATGGATTATCCGCATCCAGATAGGCCTTGCGCACCCCGGCATTCACCATTTCAGCAACCGTCAGCGTCGCATCCCAGCGCACCGCCATCCCCACGCGCACGAATGCAACCACGATGCCGGTATCCTGACAGATCGGCCTGTGCCCCTGCGCGCACATCCTTGAGTTGGTCAAGATCTGCGCCATCGCATCTCTCGCGGCAGGCGATTGCTCGGCACGATAAGCCTCCGCCAACGCATGAATATAGTCAACGGGATGGTAATAAGAGATAAATTGCAATGCCCCTGCAATGCTATCAATGAAGTCCTGCTGGCGAATGACTATCATGAAAAAACCTAATCGAGAAAACACCCACTGACTGGCGTAAGCAAATGATACACCTTTGCCGCAGCCATTTCACTCCGCCCTTGCAGGCTGCCGCAAAACTGCAGCGCAACGCCCCTACCCCTGCCCTGTGTTGTAGGGAAATTCGGCACATTCCTGTATTTTCATTGTTACAAAATAGCAGTAGTGTCCGGTTAAAAACCAAACAAATCTAATTGGTTATGAAAATCTGTCTGATCTTGAAGTTGCCC
>JACPYR010000080.1 GCA_016195965.1 Nitrosomonadales bacterium
GAGCAGGCGTTCCAGCAGGCCGGAGAACACGCCCATGGACTGGTCCAGCCGGGCGATCAGTTCGCTCTGGCGCGGGGTCGGTGAGGTGAGTTTGAGCGCGTCGACAAACAGGTTGGCGGCCGCGACCGGTTGCCGCAGGTCGTGCCCCGCTGCGGCGAGGAAGCGGGTCTTGGATAGTTCTTTCTCTTCCAGCTCTTTCATCGAGCCGAGCAGCTGCTTCTCTGCCTGGACGCGCGCGGTGATGTCCGTCAGCACCATGCGCACGGTCGGGCTCTCGCCCTCTTTTTGCATGCGCAAGCAATCCAGCTGGGCAAAAAAGCAGGAGCCATCGTCGCGCTCCAATGGCAACTCACAGCGCGCCTTACCGTCGTTGTTGAGCACTGCCTGCACATGGCGATACCAAATGTCGCGGTATTTCAGGGCAACGAAATGGGTGAAGCAGCGACAGCGCAGCAGGCTGCGTTCCATACCGAGCAGATCGGCACCGGTGAGGTTGATTTCATCGATCATGGCCTCATGGTCGAGGGTCAGATAACCGACAGGGGAGAAGTCATAAAAATCCACGTAAAGGTCACGGGATTTTTCCAGTTCAACCAGTAGCTCCCGCAATTGCTCGTTCTGCGTTTTCAGTTCGGACAGGTAACGTTGCGGTTCAAGCCTGCGCTCCTCTATAGCGCGAAGCTCGGGCATACGGGAGAGGTCCCGCCAGGAAACGGTATGTCGCAAATCTGGATGATCCGGCTGCTTGTCCATAATCCCCCCGCGATCTACTCATCGGACAGCTATTGTATGCGGCATATCGTCCGGCAGGCAAACGCATGTTGCGCTCACGGTGTGAAATATCCAAGGTGCGAAAATCAGGGTCGTAACTTGCCACTTCCACAGCCTATCAATTTTTTTCATTCTGAAAAACTTAATTAGCCACAGAGAACACAGAGATAAAACAAACGGTTTTAACAAGAGATTGACGCACCCTTTGGATGAGTACATGGAAGCGTGTGAAATTGCCGCTCTCTCTGTGTACTCTGTGATCTCAGATAAAACTACTAGCCATTCCACTAGACCGCCAAAATACGGCAGCCAAGTGGCTGGTTATGTGGCTTGAATTGCGGTTTTTAGGTTCATTCTACCCATAAAAAACGGCGACCCCAAAGGTCGCCGTTCAAGATTTTATTGGCGCATAACAATCAACTATCAGTTACCACCCCGACTCTCGCTCGGGCGTTGCCGTGATCTGATGCACGCTCAAGTCTGTGCCATTGAATTCATCCTCGGCATCAAGGCGGATGCCGACCAACTTCTTCAGCAAACCGTATACCGCATAGCCACCCGCGAAAGCGATGATTATACCCAGCAAGGTGCCGCACAATTGCGACATGAAGCTCACGCCGCCGATTCCACCCAGCGCCTTGAGGCCAAATATTCCCGCCGCTATCCCGCCCCATGCCCCGCACAAACCATGCAGCGGCCACACACCCAGCACATCGTCGATCTTCCAGCGATTTTGCGTCAGCGTGAACATCACCACAAACAGCGCCCCGGCAATGCCGCCAACAACTAGCGCGCCGATCGGGTGCATCAGGTCTGAACCCGCACATACCGCGACCAGCCCGGCCAACGGGCCGTTATGCACGAATCCCGGATCGTTCTTGCCCATCCACAATGCCGCCAGCGTGCCGCCCACCATGGCCATCAGCGAATTCACCGCGACCAGCCCGCTGATCTTGCTGATTTCCTGCGCCGACATCACGTTGAAGCCGAACCAGCCCACCGTCAGTATCCACGCGCCCAGCGCAAGGAAGGGGATGCTGGAGGGTGGATGAGCCGAGATACGCCCATCCTTGTTGTAACGGCCACGCCGCGCGCCAAGCAACAATACCGCAGCCAGACCTATCCATCCCCCTACAGCATGCACCACCACCGAACCGGCAAAGTCGTGGAACTCCGCTCCGAATGTCGCACTCATCCAGTCCTGGATACCGAAACGATGATTCAACGCGATGCCTTCAAAAAATGGATATACGAAGCCGACCAATGTAAAGGTTGCCGCCATTTGCGGATTGAATTTGGCTCGCTCGGCAATACCTCCAGAAACGATAGCCGGAATCGCGGCGGCAAAAGTCAGCAGAAAAAAGAATTTCACCAACTCATAGCCGCTCTTCTGCGCCAGCTCTTCAGCACCGGCGAAAAAATTTACACCGTAAGCAACCGTATAGCCGATGAAAAAATATGCCAGCGTGGACATCGCGAAGTCGGTCAAAATTTTGACCAGCGCATTCACCTGATTTTTCTTGCGTACCGTGCCCAATTCCAAAAAAGCAAAACCCGCGTGCATCGCCAGCACCATGATTGCGCCAAGCAGAATGAACAACACATCGCTGCCCGTTTTCAAGCTATCCAAATTTCCCATACCTATCCCTTATAAAGTGCAACCGGGAGTCAGTAAGCAAATATCATTCCACAAATGGCATGTATTGATTTGCAATGGTCTTTGATAAATCAACTCCCCTAGCCAGTCCGAATAATCACCAAATTGGTGCGTCTCGCTGGTCGCCAACGCACCATTTAAGAGCACCACAAAGCGCAGAGGTAATGACTGGAATAGTCGCGAATAGAAAGCACAACTTTTGAATATCGCTAACCAGTAACGGATTGCAACAGGTCGGCCCGCAGCCGAGTCAATGAGTCCAATTCACACGCAACAGATTTTGTGCCGGGTTATAGTGAAATTCCAGCTCGCCCTGATAAGCGTGGTGCAACGCTACGCCTATGCCACGGGCAAGATGAATGTCAGTGGTCGTCACCAGCGACGCGCCATCTTTTTCTTCCACATCCATAATTCGTTGCAGCGGGTGTTCCGTCCGCTCATGCTTCTCATGATTGCGCACCAGGCGCATGATTTCGTCGTGATGGGCATGAAAGAACTCCCCCTCCAGAGTAAGTAAACCGGCGGGATAATGATCATGGATGCGATGGCAAGCCGGGCAAACGGTCCGGTGGCCATTTTCAGGGGGGTTGCGCCACTGCCAGCGCCCGGCGTGAAAAACCGCGCCGCATTGTGTACAGATGGCCGGTTCCAATGGCTTGCCCTTGGCCTGGTAAGCGTCATGCACACTTTCCTGAAAAATCCCGTCATGCCGCTGGATTTGATGAAATCCGGCGGGAATCGTTTTAGCTCTCATGGATTCCTCCTTATCGATGAATCACAAAGATTACAGTCCCACCATGGATGCTGCCGGATCGTATTGCCGTACCGCCGCCAGTATCTGCTTGCCGCTAATGACCCCGGAGTTATAGAGCACTTTCAAAGCGTGCGCATGAGTATGTTGGTCGAAATCTGCGGCGAGCACGCCGGCGCAGCCCATCAAGGCATTCTCGATTTTGCTGCGACCTTCAGCCGAAAGTTCCGGATGCACGTAAATCAAAATATCAGGGGTATCCATAGCCCGCTCTCCTTTTCATTAACCAATAATCGAATGCCCGGAAATACAGTATTACCTTTTATTCGCAGCCTGGGGTTCGCGCTTCTCTCCCGCTTTCGAGATTTGCTCGCGCGACGCCCGCTCGGAAATTTTCCCGGAAACAGGGCAGATTCTGTTGCCGCGCAATACCATTCTGGATTGCGATTTACCATCTCGGCACCATTGCTGAAGGCCGCATGCGCTGGTTGGCCTTATCCGGTCAGGAACCCATGCCCCTGATCGGCTCCTGCATGCGACCGCCGATAACCGACGGTTCATCGTAAAACGGCAGGCCTCGTTCTTTGGCACGCGCCCTCATATGCTCATAAAGATCATTGCGAATCAGTTCGCGCTCCGTAGCGGTTTTAGCCGCGTGCATTTTGGCACGATGATCGAGACGTTCCTGTTGTGTCATCAATTGGCTGACATATATCCTCTCCTGCATCAGCGCTTGAGTCTGATCCCGCTCGCGCTCCTGAACAGCCGCCAATACGGCCGTTAGCGCCAAAATTCCAGCCAAGCTGGACAGCCACAATATTTTTTTCAACATAACCTCCTCAAGTCTATGCTGTTGAAAAACGAATCGACATGCACATAGTCCGGGCCATCCGCCGTGGGAAATTTCATTTCTCGCAAGCCCCGATGCGACCCCGCCCAAGCGCCATCGAAAAAAACGCTGGATCGCACGATGTGAACCGGCACGCGATAAAGTTGCCATTCAGGAGATGGCGATTTCCCTGCGGGATGATCCGGGCTTTTTGGGCAAGGTCAGTTCGAGTACACCGTTTTTGTATTTAGCCTGAACCTTGCCCGGGTCCACCTCATCGGCCAAATTAAAACTGCGCGATGCCATCCCGTAACTGCGTTCGCTGCGGATTACCCGTTCGCCGTCTTTGCTTTCCTTTTCCCGCTTGAGTTCGGCGCTGATGGATACCCGGTTACCGTCTATCGTCACATGGATGTCATCCTTGCTCACGCCGGGGATATCGGCCTTGACCAGGTAATTGCCATTGGCCTCTTTCAAATCCAGCTTGATCTGCGGTTCGAAGTCCGTGTCTCCGCGCAATAAGGGACGCATCATGAATTTGTTGGACACATCATCCAGGTTAAAAAATGGATCAAAACGAGCGAGTTCGTTGAATGGTTCAAAACGAGTGATCTTGTTCATGACATTTCTCCTGAATGATGTGTACTGGGTTTAGCGTGAAACATCAATATCCTGATTGGCTGGACTGGATGTTCGAGGCTTGCTTGCCTTTGGGGCCTTGCATAATCTCAAAGCTTACCTTCTCGCCTTCCTTGAGTGACTTGAAGCCATGCATCTTGATTGCTGAAAAGTGTGCAAACAAATCTTCGCTGCCGTCATCGGGAGTGACGAAACCAAAGCCTTTTGCATCGTTAAACCATTTAACTGTACCGGTTGCCATGTGACTTTCTCCTTGCGAATAAAACAGGGACACCCCCTGCGGGTTTTTTACAACAACTGTGGATTATTGATGTTGCGCTTCGATACAATCAAAAAACCTTCTTCATGACGGCAACTCCTTTGCGAACTGCCGCCATACAATCGTCACGCCAACAACAGCCGACTTGATCGCAGCCACCCTCAACAGCAGCAAAACAAACCGCATTGCCCTCCATCCTTTGGATGGATAGAATCAAATCGGCTTTCGCCAGTCTTCCGGGATGCACCCCGCGCGTTCTCGCAATGGTCCGTATCTCTTCGAGTTTCATAAAGCGCCTCCTTGACCAGGCTCAATGACCGCAATTTTCAGCCCGCATTGCGAGGGCTGCCCGTGTGTAGCTTTGTCGAGGCCTGTGCGGGGATCGATACTTTTCCATGTTGAACAGTCTGGGTCATTGCGCTTTCCTGCGCTCTGCCCGCAAAGGACCTGTCACCTTGCATATGGCCGAGTTCTGGCGTTTCCCTGATAACAAGCTCGATTTCTTCAGGCTGGGTAAGATTGGGGCTCATGGCTGATTCCTGGGATAAAGAGGTTTATGAAATGAGTTCACGATCGCTGCTGTCCAGCTGGCTCACCATGTCGGAAATGAGATCGCAACTGGACAGCAATACCGCAATCAGCTCGGCTTCCGCGCATAATTCGGCGCCGCGAACCCTGCCCAGCACCCCCTCAAACGCGCTTGAAAACTCAACGATATGTTGGCACCCGTGCAGTTCATCCAGCTGATGAATCGCCGGGATGGCACACGGAATAACGCTTGCGATAGCCATATCGGTTGGCGCTGCCTGCAAGCGCAACAGCGCAATTTTCATTTCCCGCACCTGATCGAGACTGCTCTCGATGAGCTCGGTTAATGCGTGATCGCTACTCATTTTCATTCCCCGTTAGAGACACCCTGGATAGAGGCAACCCGCCGTTAGAAGCGCAATACACAGACCGACAGAGTTGAGCCCTGCATCTCTTATGATTGCGCCGCTTATTAAATGACACTTGCGGCTGGAAGGAATTATGTCCAGAGAATCATTGCCGCACCATCGGGAGATGATGATTTTTCATAGGCAAATTTACGTATCGAGTAGGAATTCCCTTAGCATACGTAACGCGTTAGCGTAGTGTTGCATTCTGTTTGGAACTTAACTTCTCCAGTGGGAGCGGCTTTAGCCGCGATTGGTCGCTCGAGTTTACTGTCCACATCGCGGCTAAAGCCGCTCCCACAAAGGACTTGCTTGATAACTCCATTCAGTTTAATCAACAGTGCAACGCTACACTAGCGTAGCTGAAATGACCAGCACGCCGCATCACGTAAAGGCAGGCCTGATATAGAACTATAGGGTGGGCTATGCTTGACAGGCTGTTGCAGCTCGAATCAGGCTTTTCTCGGCACGAGCAGTTTCATCAGGCCGTCCCGGAGCGAGCGCATCAGAAGCAATTCATTTTTCTCGACCAATCCCGTTGTGCCCAGCCCCCAGTCACCGTATAGCAGCCCCACCGGGCGCCCGTTGAAAGCCAGGGGCAACAGGACAAAAGCACGCACGTCCGGCAATGCGGCGGTAAACCACGGCGGAATGCTGGATGCCGATTTCGCTCCAGCCGCATCCTCAATAAATACGTCAGCCATGTTGGCCAGCGACAAGTGAAAAACATCCATCGCATAAGCTTCCGGAAATACCAGATGCGGCAACGCCTCGGGCATCATCGCGCCAAAGCCGACCTTCCCCTTGAAGCTATCGCCATCGCGCAGAAAAGCCACCACCCTGTTAAAGCCCATGCTGCCATACATGGTCTCCAGCACCAGGTTCAACGCATTGCCAAAGCTCATGCCTTCCGCCAAAGCCCGGGTTGTTTCAAGCACGCCTGCGGACAGCTGTTCTTTGGAATTATCCGGTTTGCCATGCGGGTCTGCTACGGCCTTCAGAATAGTAAAGTCATTAGCCGTGGCAACGGCGTTGTTAACCGATTCAACGATGGAATCTACCGAGACCAGCAGTGCATCGCCGTAACGGCAGGCAAGTGCGCGCAGCTCTTCGCCGTCAGCACTCTTTTGGGCCATGACCGCAGCCGCTTCTCCCGCGAAGTTGGCCATGGTTTTCAGCCAATCCGCAGAGCCGGGGATGCTGGTCTCCCCGGAAGAGCCGGTGCTGTCCATGCTATGGGAAATTTTTTTGGGTAGACGCCAATTCTTGGCAACTTCCTGCGATATTTCGTCCAGCGTCACACCGATGACTTCCAGGGCTGCCTGGCTTTCCGTCGTGGATTTATCGGAGGTAATTTTTTCGATAGCGGACCATTCTTGTGGAAAATAATACACCAGCAGCAAACGTCCCAGATGATGCATCAGCGCGCACACTACCGCCTCTTCTCCATCCGCCAGATTGGCCTGGTTGGCAATATTTCTTGCGATGTCTCCGGCAACCAGCGCCTTGGCCATTTCCGCACGTGCTACCGCCGAGTCCGGCGCGCTGGCAGAAAGCGTATCCACAAAGCGAACGCTGAGCGCAAGATGCGAAATGGCGTCGAGACCAAGCACCACCGCAGCCCTGGTTACCGTGGTGATTTCCCCGCCGATGCCGGCATACATCGCCGAATTGGCCAGCCTGATCACCTTCTGTGTCAAGGTAAAATCGCTCAATATGGCACCGGTCACTTCCGCGATGCTTTTATCATCTTCATGCATTGTTTCCGCCAGGTCATGCACGGATTTCGACAGCGAGGGAAATTCCCCTTGTTCGTCCATTCGTTTCCACAGCAGCGAGAAAAATTCCGCTTTGCCGTTTTTCAACGTCGATATCAGGGTAGGCATGGTATGCATTTCTCCCGGAAAGTTGCAGCATTCATCGGCTTGCCGGTCAAAAACCCCTGCACCAGGTCGCAGCCTTTTGCTTTAAGAAACTCGAGTTGCCCCTCAACTTCCACACCTTCCGCCACCACCTTGAGGCCCAGCCCCGCTGCCAGGTTCAACACCGCAGAAACAATGGCCACATCTTCGGCGCATTTCGGCACATCATCGACAAAGGATTTGTCGATTTTTAAAACGGACAGCGGAAATTTTTTGAGGTAAGACAGCGATGAATAGCCGGTACCGAAATCGTCGATCGCAATTTTCACCCCTGCGTCACGCAAACCGGACAGGATCGCATTCGATTTTTCCGGGTTATTCATTAACACCCCCTCGGTAATTTCCAGCATCAGGGATGAGTGGGCAAGCCCGGACTCATCCAACGCATTCTTGACCAGATCGGCAAAACCCGGCTTCCTGAACTGGCTGGGCGATACGTTGACGGAAACATAAAAATCGAGGACGCCAGCCTCCTGCCAGAGTTTGGCCTGATGGCATGCCATGCGCAAGGCCCACGAGCCGAGAATTTCTATCATGCCGCTGCTTTCGGCAAGGGGAATAAATTTCCCCGGAGATACCAGGCCATAACCGGGGCGATCCCAGCGCATCAGGGCTTCGGCTCCCTTCAGCACGCCAGTCTGCATACAAAAAACCGGCTGGTAATGGAGCAGGAACTCCCCATTCTGTATCCCCTCGTGCATCGCCGCCTCTAACGACAAATTGCCTTTTTTGCTGGCATCGAACCGCGGGTCATAAAGCTCCCAGCGGTTGCGGCCCTGTTCTTTGGCGTTGTACATGGCTATTTCCGCATGTCGTAGCAACGCCGCCGGGTCGTCGCCGTGTTCGAGGTAAATCGCGATGCCTATGCTCACGCTGATATACAAATCGTTGCCGTCGATCTGAAAAGGCCGCTGCGCCATGGCCAATAGCTTTTTGGCGATGATTTCGACGCCCTTTTTCCGGTCGTCACCGGTTACGGACATGATGAGCGCGAACTCATCCCCGCCTATCCTGGCCAGAGTGTCGTTACGCCGTATGACTCCCTGCATCCTCTGGGCAATGGCTTTGATCAATTTATCGCCGGCCTGGTGTCCGAGCGTTTCGTTGACTTTCTTGAAGCCGTCCATATCCAGGAGCATAAGGGCCAGCCCCTGCTTTTCCCGGACCGCATTGTTGATACCCATCCTGATCCGGTCATCCAGCAACAACCTGCCGGGTAATTGGGTGAGCGGATCATGAGTGGAAAGCATGGCCAGCTTGGCTTCGCTTGCTTTCCAGTGCGAGGCGTCGAATGCGATGAACACATATTCATCCTGCCCCTGCAAACGATAGATATGGCAATCCACCCACACGTGCAAGGCGTGCTGACGCAACAGCCGACACACAAAAGGCTGCTTTTCCCCGATGAGTGCGGCCATCTCCTTCGCTTCGAGGAAGGCCGCCATATCTTCGGGCTGAATGAAAACGCTTATCTGCTCGCCCGTCAGGCTTGCGGGATACTTAAGAAATGTCCGGGATAGCTCCGATGCCTGCAAAATCACACCATGGGCATCGAGGCGGACGGCAAAATCTGTCAGGAAAGACAGTAAATTGAAAGATGTTTGATCGCTCACGGTTGGCTCAGCCTGATTATTTTTTATTTTACCAAGACCACTCAAATAAACGACAACTCAATTAAACGACAACTCAAATAAACCGATGGACGTTATTGTAGTACTTTAAGCGCCGGAATGAGACAGGAATATGCAGACAAATTCGCTATGACGCGCTTCGGGTTTATCATCGGCAAACAAGTGTTCAGCAACTCATTTTTGCCTGCCAGATAAATACTTATCCGAGATATACCCGGTTGCAGCCCGTCACTGCGCTGGCGATGCCTTCAACATATCCTCGGCAACTGTTCGCCCGCCAACCAATCCACCATACGGCAACCGCCCAGCCTGGTAGTCATCTGCACAAAGCCGTGAGCATCTTGCATTACCTCTCCGATGATAGACGCTTCACGTGCCAACGGATGGATGCGCATCGCTTCCAGCAGACGCTGTGCATCTTTCTGCGCGCAGATCGCGATCAGCTTGCCTTCATTCGCCACATACAGCGGATCGAGCCCCAGAAACTCGCACGCCGCTGCAACGTGCGGGTTCACCGCGATAGCAGACTCATGCAGCATCATGCCCACACCGGATTGTTTGGCGATCTCGTTGAGCGTTGTGGCCAAACCGCCACGCGTCGGGTCGCGCAGTACGCGCAACTGCGCACCGCTGTCCAGCATGGTTGCAACCAAGCCATGCAACGCGGCGGTATCCGACACGATAGGCGCATCGAAACTAAGGTTCTCGCGTTGCGACAGTATCGCCATGCCGTGATCGCCGATGCTGCCCGACAGCAATATCTTGTCGCCCGGACACGCGAGGTTACCTGACAGGTGCACCCCCTCGCGCACCACCCCCAGCCCCGTGGTCGTAATAAACACGCCGTCGCCCTTGCCCTGCTCCACCACCTTGGTGTCTCCGGTAACAATGGGCACCCCGGCTTCTCGCGATGCCTTGGCCATCGACTCGACAATGCGTTTTAAATCGGCCAGCGGAAAACCTTCCTCAAGGATAAACGAGGCGGATAGGTATAAAGGCTGGGCACCCATCATCGCCACATCGTTGATCGTGCCATGCACCGACAGGCAGCCAATGTCGCCGCCAGCGAAAAACAACGGCGACACCACATGGCTATCGCAGGACATAACCAGCCGTCCGCTGGCTTGCGGCAGCAATGCGCCATCGTTGCCCTGGGCCAGATATTCGTTGTCAAACTCTGCCGCAAACAATTCGCTAATCAACTGCGCCATCGCGCGACCACCGGAACCATGCGACATCTCCACCCGGCCGTTCTTGACGTCGAGCGGACGCGTGTAGTTGGGTTTGACAGTGCTCATAGCTTCTGCTCCCTTCTCCCGCAAGCGAGAGAAGGGCCGGGGATGAGGGGCCGTGCATACCTGAAAGTGTGTTTCATTTCTCTAGCCTCTAGCCCCTCTCCCGCTTACGGGTGAGGGGAACTAAGCCACCTCCCGAAAGCGCCCGTAGCTGTAATGCGCGGCGCATGCGCCTTCGGATGAAACCATGCATGAGCCGACTGGATTGTCCGGTGTGCACACCGTGCCGAATATTTTGCATTGCTGCGGACTTTTCTGGCCCCGCAGTATCGCCGCACATTCGCACGCCTTATTGTCCGGTACCGCCACATAATCGACATCGAATTTCAACTCTGCATCGAACGCGGCATACTTGGGGCGCAGCCTCAACGCACTGTTGGGCACACTGCCCAGGCCGCGCCATTCGAATACATCGCGTAACTCGAATACCTCCGCCAGCAGCGCCTGCGCTTTGAGATTTCCCTCGCGTGTCACGGCGCGGGTGAACTCGTTTTCTACTTCGGCGCGCCCGTCATTGATCTGGCGCACCAGCAACAGGATCGCCTGCATCACATCCAACGGTTCAAACCCGGCGATGACCACCGGTTTGCGGTAAACATCGGCGAAAGGTTCATAGGGTTTGCTGCCGATGACGGTGGACACGTGCGCCGGGCCGACGAAACCGTCCAGTGCCACGCCGTTTTCTTCGGCAAGGATGGCATGCATCGCGGCAGGCGTCAGCACATGGTCGCACAGGATACTGAAGTTCTTCATTTCCTCGGCGGATGCCTGCTGGATCGCCACCGCAGTCGGCGGCGCGGTGGTCTCGAAGCCGATCGCGAGAAACACCACTTCGCGATCCGGATAGGCGCGCGCAATTTTCAACGCATCCTGTGTCGAGTAGATCATGCGCACATCCGCACCGCCGGCTTTGGCGCGCATCAACGTGACATGGCCGGAAGCCGGCACGCGCATGGTGTCGGCATAAGTGCACAGAATCACGTCCTGTTCGCGCGCCAGCCGGATCGCCTGATCCACGCGGCCGACGGGCAACACACACACCGGGCAACCGGGGCCGTGAATCATGCGCAGGTTGGCAGGCAACAAATCGGCAAGCCCGTAGCGCGAGATCACGTGAGTATGCCCGCCGCAGAATTCCATCAGCCGATAAGTGCGTGTTGGATCGGTCTCGCGCGCGATGTTGGCGGCGATATTTTTCGCCAGTTCAGCGTCGCGGAATTCGTCCACATATTTCATGCCCTGCCTGCTCATACCGGACTCCCGCCCAGCTCTTCATTCAAGGCATCCAACTGTCCCATCTCGGCGAACATCGCCAGGGTACGCTCGGCCTCTTCGCGGTCGAGTTTCTGCAAGGCATAGCCGACATGCACGATGACGTATTCGCCCACGGCTGCGTCATCCACCAGCGCCAGCGAAATTTCTTTGCGCACACCGCCCAGATTAACGACGGCATTGCCCGTGGCGGTCAGTTCCTCGATGCGTGCAGGTATGGCTAGACACATGGTTAAAACTCCCGGACAAATAAGGTGCCAAGTATGGTTAACACGTTTTCATTTTCCCCTGTCGGCATGCAAACATGTGGCAACCCACGCCTGCCCCAGCGCGATCGAGGTATCGCCCGGCAGCACGGCTTGTGCCGTGAGCATAGTGATTCCGGACGGTTCGAGGCGCTCGCACAAACCCCTCGTCAGCAGCTTGTTGAAAAAGCATCCGCCACCACAGGCCAGTGTGACGATACCCGTTTGTTGTGCGACCTGCCGCACCCACTCCGCCAGTGCCGCGACCAGCGTGGCATGAAATACCGCCGCACCGTATTCGGTATCGCGCTCGCTGCTGTCAAATTCGTTGGCAAGAAAGGCCAGCACCGGCAACAGATTGAGCAGCCCGTCTGCCGTGATGTCCCAGCCTTGTGCCAGTGCGGAGGGCCAACCGTGAACGGTGATATGGCGCGTGGCGGCTTGCTCCAACATGATCGCGGCCTGCGCCTCGAATTCCATTTTTCGGCACAAGCCCAGTAAACCGGCGGCAGCATCGAACACACGCCCCATGCCGGATGTCAGCGGACAATTGAGCTTACGTTGCAGCATCGTCAGCAGTGTGACCGCTGCCGGTTCGGCGGAAAATCGGCGGGCGATCTCATCGGCGCGACCCAATTCATACAGCGCCGCCGCCGCCATGCGCCACGGCTCCTGCGCCGCACGATCGCCACCCGGCAACGGCAACGGACGCAGATGGCCCAGCCGCCGGAACTCTGCGCCATGCACTTGCAGCAGCTCGCCGCCCCACGCGGCACCATCGCTGCCCAGACCGACGCCATCCAGCGCCAACCCCAGCACGGGCCCGGTCACGCCATGCTCCGCGCACAATGCGGCGATATGGGCATGATGATGCTGCACGGCGATGGCAGGTACCTCCAGCTCTGTGGCCAGCCGGGCAGCAAAACGGCTGGAATGAAAATCCGGGTGCAGGTCGTGGACGATCGCGTGCGGATTTTCGTCGATAGAAGCCAGCAACGCCCGCGCCATCCTCTCGTGTGCGCGGCAGGCATCCGGCGTGTCGAGATCGCCTGCGGTTTTGCTGATGAAGGCCTGCCTGCCTGAAGTAATGCACAGGGTATTTTTGAACCATGCCCCGACTGCCAGCACGGGGCTGACTTCGTACGGCAGAGAAATGACATGCTCGACGCAGGCGTTCAAGCGCCCGTTCCTCTCATCGACGCGGCCCGGCGCGTTACCCAGTCCAGCCATTCCCGCATGCCCTCTCCGCTCTTCGCCGACAACCGTATCACTGCGATGCCAGGATTGACGCGACGCGCATATTCTTCTGCCAGCTGCACGTCAAAATCAAGATGCGGCAGCAGGTCGCATTTGTTCAGCAGCATCAAATCGGCGGCACGGAACATGTCGGGATATTTGAGCGGCTTGTCTTCGCCCTCGGTCACGGAAAGAATCGCAACCTTGTGCGCCTCGCCCAGATCGAAACTGGCGGGGCATACCAGATTGCCGACGTTCTCGATGAACAGCAGGCTATTGTCCCGCAGGCCCAGCTGTCGCATGGCCTGCCCCACCATGTGCGCATCCAGATGGCAACCCTTGCCGGTGTTGATCTGCAGCGCTGGCGCGCCAGTGGCGCGTATACGCGCGGCATCGTTGTCGGTCTGCTGGTCGCCTTCGATAACGGCGAGCGGCATAATGCCGTTCAGCGCAAGGATGCTTTTCACCAGCACAGTGGTCTTGCCGGAACCGGGGCTGGATACCAGATTAAGCGCGAAGATGCCATGCCCGGCAAGATAGCGGCGATTCTCCTGTGCGTAGCTATCGTTCTTGGACAGGATGTCGCGCTCGATCTTGACCATGCGCGCCTGGCTCAGGCCCGGCGCATCAGCCCCCGCAGGGCCGCTGCCAAAATCCATATTAGGGTGCGCATGATTGGGCACGTGATATTGCCTTTTCCCGTCGGTTTTGAAACGCGGCTTGAGCGCATGTCCGCCGATGAGCGTCTGGCCAGCCCCACATCCGCATGTCGTGCACATACACACTCCTCCATTCGACCGCACCGACCTGACGCGCACTATCCGCCGCCCGCCGGAAGTTATTTCCGCAATAGTCATCTGCGACCATGTATCGACACTATCCAGCAAATCGACAACCCTGGCAATCAGACTATCCTGATATGCGGGGCAAAATGCGCCGGATCATCAAGCGGGGTTGAACAGCCGCTACGCCATCAAAGCGACCGTCTTCACCTGCGCGAACACCTCCATGCCCAACGCGAGATCGAGCTGGTCGCGTGAACGGCGCGTGATGCGCGACAACAACCCCTGCGCATCTCCGATTGCCAGCCGCACCATGACTTTATCGGCACCTTCATCTCGTATCCCGGCAATGTGCACCTTAAGAATATTGGTGATGCTGGAACTTTGCGGCATGACAGTAGCGAGGCTCACATCGCGCGCCAGCACGCGGGCGCGCACCGGGCTGCCTATCGGCTGTTGCAGCTTGCTTACCCACAGGCTGCCGCCTGAAAAGTCCAGCCGGGTGAGGTGATAAGTTTCATCGTGTTGCGCCACCACCGCCGCTATCACCGCACCCGCATCGTCCAGATGAGCGGTCGGCAAGTCCAGCCGCGACAGGGTTTCGTTGAGCATCCCGCCGGCTATAACACGGCCTTGTTCCAGCAGCACCAGATGATCGGCCAGCCGCGCCACTTCATCCAGCGCGTGGCTGACATAGAGTACCGGGATATCCAGTTCGCGATGCAAGCGTTCCAAATAAGGCAGGATATCCCGTTTGCTTGCGGCATCCAGCGCGGAGAGCGGCTCATCCATCAGCAACAGGTGCGGGCTGGTGAGCAGCGCCCGGCCTATGGCTAGGCGCTGCTTTTCGCCGCCGGAAAGTTTTGCCGGATCGCGGCGGTCGATCAACCGCCCCAGCCCCAGCCATTCCACTACCTGCTCCGGCGGCACTTTGCGTGCGGATGCCGGGATGCGCCGGTAGCCGTATTCCAGATTGGCGCGCACCGACAAGTGCGAAAACAAACTGGCTTCCTGAAACACATAGCCCAGCGAACGCTGGTGCGTGGGCACAAACTGTTGTTCGTCCTGCCAAGTTTCGCCGTTCACATGCAGCGTGCCTGTGGCCCTTTCCAGCCCGGCGATGCAGCGCAGCAAAGTGGTCTTGCCCGAACCGGATGGGCCGAATAAGGCGGTGACGCCGCGCGCGGGTGCACTGAATTGCGCATCCAGCGCGAAATTTTCCAGTTGCAGGGTCAGCTGCGCGCTGATCTCTTTGGTCTTTTCTTCTGTGCTCTCTTTTATCCGGGCCTGGCTCATCGCGCCGCTCCCCACCATTTCCCACCGGCGAAATACAGTCCCAGCAGCACCACGAAGGAGAACAGCACCATGCCGCCCGCAAGCAGATGTGCCGCGCCGTATTCCATCGCTTCTACGTGGTTGTAGATCGCGATCGAGA
>JACPYR010000091.1 GCA_016195965.1 Nitrosomonadales bacterium
CTGCCGAGCAACGCAGGGTACCGCGTAGCGGCGACAACACACTGCGCAGCAGTTTGTTGCGGCGTAGGCTAACCTTCAGGTTATGCCGAAGCCACAAACCGGGGCGGCGTTTCTTGGATTACTTTCTTTAGCCGGATAAAGAAAGTGATCGGCGTGCGGGGCCGCACCCCGCGACTTTGATTTTTGTTTTGATGTTGGGTTACGCGATGAAACCGCTAACCCAACCTACGTGCTGGTTATCAGGGCGAACGGTATTAACAAACAAAAGCTGGATGGCCGTTCCTCGAAACTTCGCCATGCTCGTTTTCCCGCCTTCGCGGGAATGACGGAATTTTTTAGTAGTACCCAGTTAGAAATTTATAAATTTGGATAGCAAAATATGCCTCAACCACCATTCAAAAAAATCGTCATCTTTGGCGTCGGCCTGATCGGCGGATCGTTCGCGCTGGCCTTGCGCCGTGCGGGCATGGTCGATGAGGTGGTAGGCTTCGGGCGCAGCGCGAATAATCTGAAACAGGCGCGGGAACTCGGCATACTCGACCGCATCGGGCAGGATGTCGCCGCAGAAGTCGGCAACGCCGACCTGATATTGCTGGCAACTCCGGTAGGGCAGATGGCCGAGCTGATGGCGAGCATCGCGCCCCATCTCGGTGCGCATACGCTGATTACCGATGGCGGCAGCACCAAGAGCGATGTGGTGCGCGATGCCTATGCGCAACTGGGCGGCAAGGTTGCGCAGTTCGTCCCGGCGCATCCGATCGCCGGAGCCGAGCAGAGCGGGGCGGCTGCGGCAGCCGCCGATTTGTATGTGGGTAAAAAGGTCGTGTTGACGCCGCTGCCGGAAAACAGCGCCGCATCGGTGGCGCGCGTGCGCCATGCGTGGGAGTTGTGCAATGCGGTGGTGAGCGAGCTGACGCCACGGCAGCACGATGAAGTGTTCGCCGCGGTGAGCCACCTGCCGCACCTGCTCTCGTTCGCGCTGGTGCACGATCTGGCGCAGCGCGACAATCGCGACTTGTTGCTTTCCTTTGCCGCCAGCGGCTTTCGCGACTTCACCCGCATCGCCGCCAGTTCGCCGGAAATGTGGCGCGACATCTGTCTGGCAAACCGCGAGGCGTTGTTAAAGGAATTGCAAACCTACATCGCGGAATTGAACCAGATGAGCGCGGCATTGGCTTCGGCTGATGCGGTGCAGCTGGAACAGACTTTCCGCGCGGCGCGCGAGGTGCGTGCCAACTGGAAAGAAAAACCCTAATTACGATGAAAAATATTTCAAGCAAACAAGTCTGGTGGCTGGTGATTGCCGTTGCGGTGATCTGGTTCGCCAACCTCGAATACCGCAAACTGATCAAGCCGGACGAAGGACGCTATGCCGAGATTCCGCGCGAGATGGTCGCGAGCGGTGATTGGGTCACGCCGCGCCTCAACGATCTCAAATACTTTGAAAAGCCGCCGCTGCAATATTGGGCTACGGCTACCGCCTATACCGTGTTCGGCGAGCACCAATGGACTTCGCGTTTGTGGGCTGCGCTGACCGGATTTGCCGGCATCCTGCTGGTGTGGTTCGCCGGCTTGCGCCTGTTCGGGCGCGAGGCGGCAGGCTATGCCGCGATGCTGCTGGGCAGCAGCATGCTGTATGCGCTGATGGCGCACATCAACACGCTGGACATGGGGGTCACGTTTTTTATGACGCTGGGCATCGCCGGATTATTGTTGGGCCAAGCCGAGATCGATACGAAAAAACAGCGCAACTGGATGCTGCTGGCCTGGGCCGGTCTTGCCCTGGCCGTGTTGAGCAAGGGGCTGATGGGAATTATTTTGCCTGGCGCTGCGCTGTTCCTTTACATGGTGTTGCAGCGCGACATTTCGGTGCTCAAACGCATGCACTGGCTGTCTGGCCTGGCGGTGTTCTTGATGATTACCGCACCGTGGTTTTATCTGGTGATGAAGGCCAACCCGGAATTTTTCCAGTTTTTCTTCATCCACGAACATTTCGAGCGATTTGCCACCAAGGTGCACGACCGTTACCAGCCCTGGTATTTCTTCATCCCGATACTGCTGTTGGGCATGTTGCCGTGGACGGTGCTGATGTTCGACACGCTGTTGTGCAGCTGGAAGCGTGGCGCGCGCGTAGCTGGTGTGTTCAGCCCGACAAGATTCCTGCTGATCTGGGCGGTGTTTATCTATTTGTTCTTCTCGTTGTCCAGTTCCAAACTGCCCTCCTATCTGCTGCCGATGTTTCCTGCATTGGCATTGCTGATGGGCAAACAGGTGGCGGAAATGAAGGCGCGCAAATTGTTCTGGCAGATCGCGCCTGTCACACTGGTCGCCCTGCTGTGGCTGGTGCTGGCTGCGAATGCCGGAAAATTTGCCGACACGCCGCTGCAGATCGAGCTGTACCCGAAATATGGCGCATGGCTGATGGCCGCATCGCTGGTGTGGTTGGCGGGCGTGATCGCCGCACTGGTGCTGCTGCGCCGCCAGGATATGTCAGAACTACATAAACCGGCTGCGCTGCTGGTGTTGGCGCTCAGCTCATTGCTTGCCGCACAACTGGGAACTTCCGGCTACAATACCATCGCGAAGGAGCGCTCCGCTTATTACATCGCCGAGGCGATACGCCCCTATGTGAAACCGGGCGAGCCGCTGTATTCGGTTGCGGACTATGAACAGACGCTGCCGTTTTACCTGAAGCGCACCTTCACGCTGGTCGCCTATCAGGATGAAATGGAATTCGGCATCAAGCAGGAACCGCAGCGCTGGATGCCGGATTTTGCCAGCTTTGCCAAGGTCTGGCAGACACAAGCGACTGCGCTGGCAATCATGCCGGCGAGCATTTATCCGCAACTCAAGCAACTGGATGTGGCGATGAAGATTATTTATCAGGATGCACAATTCATCGTGGTGGAAAAACCATGAATTTGATCAGCTTCGGCCTGATCTTTACCGGCGTGATGCTCAACGCCGCCGCGCAGATACTGATGAAGGCGGGCACCAACAGCATAGGCTATTTCGAATTCAGCATCGAGAACATCGTGCCGATAGGCTGGAAACTGGCGACCGAGTGGCATATCCTCGTCGCGCTGTGCTGTTATGCGCTGAGCGTGGTGATCTGGATACTTGCGCTGTCGCGTGTGCCGGTCAGCATCGCTTTTCCGATGCTGTCGATGGCTTATGTGGTCAATGCTGTTGCCGCCTGGTACCTGTTGGGAGAAGCCTTCAATCCCACCAAGCTGGTCGGCATGGGCGTGATCATCCTCGGTGTGATAATAATCTCGAGAGCATAGGGTCAATCTATATAACAGGCCGTTCGTGCTGACCCTTCGACTTTACTCAGGACTAAAGGCATAGTCGAAGCATTAACCAGAACGACTGTAGAATTTTTTAACGGATATTTTCATGAATACATTTCTTCCTTTTTCCAAACCAACCATAGACGAAGCCACCATCGCCGCTGTCGGAGACGTGTTGCGCTCGGGCTGGATCACCAGCGGCCCCAAGGTGGCGGAATTCGAGAAACAACTCTCCGCTTATTTCGGCGGACGTCCGGTGCGCACCTTCAATTCCGGCACCTGCACGATGGAGATTGCGCTGCGCATCGCGGGCATAGGCGCGGGCGATGAAGTCATCACCACGCCTATCTCGTGGGTGGCCACCGCGAACGTGATCCTCGAAGTGGGTGCGACACCGGTATTTGCCGACATCGACCCGGTGACGCGCAACATCGATCTGGACAAGGTTGAAGCTGCGATCACACCAAGAACCCGCGCCATCATCCCGGTGTACTTGGCGGGCAAGCCGCTGGACATGGACAGGCTTTATGCGCTCGCTGCCAAATATAAATTACGCGTGGTCGAAGATGCCGCGCAGGCAATAGGCTCTTCGTGGCATGGCAAGCCCATCGGTTCATTCGGCGATTTCGTTTCGTTCAGTTTCCAGGCCAACAAAAACATCACCACTTCCGAAGGCGGCTGCCTGGTGTTGAATAACGAAGAGGAAGCCAAACTGGCCGAGAAGTACCGGCTGCAAGGCGTGACGCGCAGCGGCTGGGACGGCATCGACGTGGACGTGCTGGGCGGCAAGTACAACATGACCGACGTCGCCGCAGCGATAGGCCTGGGGCAGTTCGCAAAACTGAACGACATCACCGCGCAGCGGCGCAAGCTGGCCAAACATTATTTCGCGACGCTGGGCAAGGATTTTGAGAAGCAGACCGGCGCGCAACTGCCGCCACAAGATTTCGAGAGCACCAACTGGCACCTGTTCCAGATCGTGCTATCGGAGCGCATCACTCGCGCCGATTTCATGGCGCAGATGAAAGATCACAACATCGGCGTCGGCTATCACTATGCGCCGATACACCTGTTCAAACTGTATCGCGCACTGGGTTTTAAGGAAGGCATGTTCCCGGTCGCCGAGCGCATCGGCAAGCAGATCGTCTCGTTGCCGATGTTTTATGCAATGAATGAGAATGACGTTGAACGCACCTGCACGGCGATCCGGGAAGTATTGTCACGCTAAGATTTTATAAATCACGCGAGTCTGTACCAAGGAAGCATAAGATGGCTTGCTGAGCTGCCCATCGTTTTGATCTTTCCGGCACATCATTGTTGGGTATGTTGCACCCAACTACATAACACCCAGAAATTCTGGATACGGGAGGCGGCGACCGTTCCGTTGCGATTTCGCGCAATGAAAGTGTCCGATGTAGCGCCGCGTGCGCGATGATGCTGTTGCGGGGAAGCTGATAATTTTTCAACTTATTGATTGTTAATTAATATTTTATTTTTCAATCCTGACTATTTTACTATGTAAAGAGGGGGTGGGGATGGTATATAATCTCTCCCCATTTCCCGTACTATTTTCGGTGAAGAACCCATGAATGAAATATTGCAATATCTGAAAAAACACGGTGAGCGACTCGATTCCGAGATTGCGGTAGCCACAGGAACCTCATTGGCGAAGGTTCGCCTCCATCTGTCCGAACTTTCAGACAAGAGAGAAATCATGACTTGCTATTCGATCCGGTTTGAAAAGGGCAAGAAAATTGAAGGTATCCGTTGCCGGATATCCGGATATGTTCCTCCTGCAGCACCTGGCCGGAAATCCAAGGCTCAGTCGCAACCGTCGTAGTTTTACTCCCAATGCCAAGGTGTTTCAACAGCCTGCCCGCATGATGATGCGGGCAGGCTGTTTGCGCTGATCATTCCCAATTTGGTCTCGATCCCGAAGTATCCCGTGCATGGGCTACCATGTTCACGCGCGATGATTGCACGGCTACGGTCACTTAAAGGCTAGCGGTAGCGAAGCGAATATGGCAGATTTAAGCGGACTTTAACAATTTGCCGAGCCGGTTTAGGGCATAATTCCATAGTTCACTTCCCATTCTTGGATGCGTCTGGTGGCCCAGCCGCCGCTTTGCAGCCGATTACAACATGGTCAATAACAACACGAAAATACAATCCGCACAATTACGGCAATTGCTTTCAGTGAGCAATGTATCGCTGATAACCAGCATATTACTCGCTACGATACTGGCGTATACGCAACGCGAGGTGATAGCCCAGAACGTGCTGTTAGTCTGGTTTGCATTGGTTATGCTGGTCTCGTTGTTGCGGGCCACCCTGGTTTTGACCTATCAACGTTCGCCGGTGGATGATGCCGGCGTTGTTCATGACCGGCTGGTCAGATTTCGCCTGATGGTTCTGGTTTCTGCTTTGCTGTGGGGGTCGGCGGGTTTGCTGTTGTTTCCGGAGGCCCACCCGCAACACCAGATGTTCCTGATTTTTATGCTGGCCGGGATGACGGCGGGCGGTGTGATTGCATTTTCCGCCGACCTGGTTACCGCTATTTTATTTGCTGTGGCGATTATTTCGCCGCTGATCGTCCGCTTGTTTGCCGCGGGAGATGAGTTGTCCGCAGTGATGGGCGTGGCGGTGATGTTGTATCTTGGTTTTATGCTCATTGCCTTGCGGCGTATCAACTGCCACATATGCGAAAACATCTCGTTGCGCATCGAGGCTGCGACGCGCGAGCAAACATTACTCAAACGTACGGACGAGCTGGAACTGCATAACCGGGCGCTGTTCCAGATCAACCAGCATACCGCTTTGGCTGTTTTGCTGGATGATATGGCACGGCAGATCGAAGCGCTGCATCCGGACATGATCAGTTCCATTCTGCTGCTGGACAAGGACGGCAAGACCCTGTGCCACGGAGCGGCTCCCAGTTTGCCGGACTTTTACAAGCAGGCGATAGACGGCCTGGAAATCGGCGATGGTGTGGGCTCGTGCGGAACAGCGGCATTCCGCGGTGAGCGCATCATCGTTGAAGACGTGCAGCAACACCCCTATTGGGTTGCATATCGTGATTTGGCCAGGCAGGCAGGAGTGCAATCCTGCTGGTCTCACCCCTTCATCAACAAAGAGGGGCGGGTGCTGGGAACCTTCGCGATCTATCACCGACAGCCATCTCAGCCCACGGAAAGCGAGCTCATGTTGATCGAACGCTATGCCAATCTGGCGCAGTTCGCGATCGAGAATTATCGCGCCCAGAATGAACTTCGTATTGCGGCGATTGCTTTCGAGTCACAGGAAGGCGTGCTGGTCACCGATGCCCAGAGCCTGATTCTCAGGGTGAACCGCGCCTTCACCGATATTACCGGTTATAGCGCCGATGAAGTCGAAGGCCAGAACCCGCGTCTGCTCAGTTCAGGACGTCAGGATGCGAAGTTTTACTCGGTCATGTGGGAGTGCATCAACAGAACGGGCCATTGGGAAGGGGAGGTCTGGAACAGGCGCAAGAACGGCGAAATTTATCCGGAATACCTCACCATCACCGCAGTGAAAGACCATGATGGTTTGGTCACGAATTATGTCGCGGCGTTTAGCGACATTACTATCAGCAAGGCTGCCGAGGACAAGATCAAGCATCTGGCATTTTACGACCCCCTTACCCAGTTGCCCAACCGGCGCTTGCTGATGGACCGGCTCCAGCATGCCCTGGCTTCCAGCTCGCGCAGCGGACATAAGGGTGCGCTGTTGTTCATCGACCTGGACAATTTCAAGACCCTCAATGACACCCTGGGGCACGGCATCGGCGACGTATTATTAAAAAAGGTCGCGCGTTGCCTGCAATCCTGCGTGCGGGAAAATGATACCGTAGCCCGCCTGGGAGGCGACGAGTTTGTGGTGATGCTTGAGGACCTGAGTACGGACTCAATGGAAGCGGCGGCGCAGACGGAGTCGGTTGGCGAGAAAATTCTTGCGTCCGTCAGCCAATCGTACCTGTTGGCGGTGCACGAATACCACTGTACCGTCAGCATCGGCGCCACCCTGTTTGGTGGGCAAGCGCAATCGATCGATGATTTGCTGAAACAAGCCGACATCGCGATGTATCAGGCTAAAAAAGCGGGGCGCAACGCCTTGTGTTTTTTCGATCCGCAGATGCAGGAGTCCGTCAATGCCCGCGCAGTCCTGGAAAACGAATTGCGCAAAGCGCTGGAGCGGCAGCAGTTCCATCTGTATTACCAAATCCAGGTCGACAGCGCGTATCGCCCCATGGGCGCCGAGGCGTTGATACGCTGGATACATCCCGAACGCGGTTTCGTGCCTCCCGCCAAGTTTGTCCCGCTGGCGGAAGAAACCGGGCTGATACTGTCTATCGGGCAATGGGTGCTGGAGACTGCCTGCGCCCAGATCAAGTCCTGGCAACGCGATGCACATACCCGCGATCTGGTGTTGGCGGTGAACGTCAGCGCCAAGCAGTTCCGCCAGCCCGATTTCGTCGCCCAGGTACAGGCCGCCGTGCAGCACCATGAAATCGCCCCGAGGCTGCTCAAGCTGGAGCTGACCGAAGGCATGTTGCTGGACAACATCGAAAACGTGATTGCGACCATGACCGCATTGAAAGCCATCGGCGTGCGGATTTCACTGGACGACTTCGGCACCGGCTATTCGTCGTTGCAATATCTCAAGCGCTTGCCGCTGGACCAGCTCAAGGTCGACCAGTCGTTCGTGCGCGACCTGGCCACCGACAGCAGCGACAAGGCGATCGTGCGCACCATCATCGCGATCGCGCACAGCCTGGACCTGGACGTGATCGCAGAAGGGGTGGAAACGGAAGAGCAGCGGCATATCCTGCTGGCCGCATCGTGCACCAACTTCCAGGGCTACCTGTTTGGTAAGCCGATGCCGATTGAGCAATTCGAAGCGATGCTGAGCTTTGATCGAAACCTTGCGGTGATTCAGTAAAAAATCGGGATGGCTTGCGCTAGGGATTTTTCTTTTCGCTCTGATCATGTGGAGCCATGACTGCCGATGTTGCGGGCATCGGTATCACAACGGATGCAGGTGTGGCGGATGTCACCGTGACGGTGGCGGAAGCCGTGGTCTGGTTGCCTGAAGCGTCGGTGGCCGAGTAGGTGACTGTATAAATTCGCCCGGACGGATTTTTGCTGGTAGCGCGGAATTTGATGTAACGGTCATCAAGGCCTATGCTCGCGTCACGGATGTCGTCCGCTTCCAAAGGTTCGTTGGCCGTGATGGATTCGAGTTTTATTTCAGGCGCATGGTCGTAATCATCTTTAAGTATGAAGGCGGCCTTGATCGTGACGTATTTGCTGTTCTGCAACGAGAGCGTGTTGGGATGCAGATTTACCGTGAGGCTGGGCGGGGTGTTGTCGAGCTGATTGATGGGAACGGTGAGTTCCGCCGGATAGCCTTCGCTAAAAGCGATTACGGCATGCCCGGTCATATAGTTGCTGTCGGCCCTTTCCAGCGTGACACTCATCTTGCTTATGGTTTGGCCGGGAACAAGCTTGGGCGATCGGTCATTCAGGGTTTCCCAGATGATGGCATGAGCTTCATTCTCTTCCGGTTCGATCACACTGGCGCGCCAGCCCGTGGGGGAAGCGGCGCTGGTAGAAGGAATACCCAGCTTGGCATTCCATCCGGCCGGTAGTTCGATAAGTTCGTTGACATCGTTATTGGGATTTTCGTCACGCTGGTTGTCGCGCCCTACCGAAACGGAGGTAATGTTACGCTGGGTGTTATTGCTTACGCGATAATGGTAGACGACCTTGCCGCCGGCATGCTGGGCATACACACCCACGGTGACGGGAGGGCGGACACTATCAGTCTTGGCTATGCTGTCAGACGGGAACGCCAGAAATGCGAAAGCCAGGCAGGGCAGCGTGGTTAGTCCGAACATCGGAATAGGCTTGCTTTGTTCCATCATGATGCTTTTTCCTTGAGTAGTGTTAGGCCTATTGCTGCACGCGAGCGCATCAATGTTGCGATTGATCGTTCAGCAGCAGGGATAAATCCATCGGGCGTTGCACGGCGGCCTGCGGGCCATCGATTTTGATCTGTGCCCAGTCCACGATTTCGCCTGCCCCCCATGACACCAGCGAGGCGAGCACAAATACCAGCATGCTGCGCGTCATATTTTTGGCGATTTCCTGCCGGTCAAGATGCAGGTTGATATAGCGGACCGCGATGAAGAAAGCGATCGTGGAGATAACCAGATTCCACACGGAAGGCAGCGTAAACATTAGCGGATTTTCTCCTGGAGCGGCATGGTGTTTTGATGGCGGTAACAGCGGGTAATATTAACATGCGCCCGTGATTTACCGCTGGAACCGAACAGGTTTACATTCCCAGCGAGGAAAGCAAATCATCCACTTCGTCCTGTCCGGTGACGCTATCCGGGGCGATTTCCATCGCGGGGCCAGAGGTCAGCCCTTTTCCCGAGATCAGCGTATCATCGGGGGTGGGAGCATATTCGCTCAGGATGCCGAGCAATATGGTTTCGATCTCGACGGCTGCGCCGATAACTTTGTTGACCATCTGGCCTGCGACATCGCGAAACTCCTGGGCTTCCATGATTTGCATCAGGTTATGGTGCAGTAATTCTTCCGATGCGGCGATCTCTCCCAGATGAGAGATGGTTTTTTGCACCAGTTTATGGTGTGCCAGGTCTTCAGCCTTCGATAATTGTTTGGATATGCGAGCGCAGGCTTTTCGCGTGGCTTCGGTCAGCGGTATTGAGCTTTCAACGGCGCTGAGGGTTTTTTCCGAGGCTTCGTGCATACTCTGGTCGATAAAACCCAGACGCGCGCGTACATCCGGCATGGTCGATGCGCTTTGCTGCAAGCCTTTGATATGGCCGAGTTCACTGAGCAATTGCTGCAGCCTGATTGCGGCATGACCGATATCGGTCGGCTTGTTATCTGCAGGAAGGGATTTCTCCGATCCGCCTGTTCTGCGCGTAGCCATCTCATTCTCCTCAGCGTTCCGGAAGAATGATAGCAAATCGGCTTGAATTAGGTAACGCCAACGCGGGTGATATTCCTGGCTATTCGGGCGGGATTTGCTGCGTCCAGTAGCGGCGGTGGGTGTCACGGTAGCGCTCTACCTTTAAACTCTGTGAGTTCATTTCTACCAGGATTGCACCATCGTGATCCGAGCGCAGCAGTTCGGCGCCAATGTGCGCGTAACGTTGCACGACTTCCTGTTTCGGATGGCCGAAACGGTTGAGATAGCCTACGGTAAACACCGCATAGCGGGGCTGTATGGCGGCAACGAATTCATCCATGGAAGAGGTCTTGCTGCCGTGGTGCGGTACAACCAGCAAGGTTGCGGGCAGTTGCTCCGGGTGCTCCTTGAGCAGTTGTTGCTCGGATTCTTTTTCGATATCGGCAGTCAGTAAGATATGCTGATTGCCGATGCTGATGCGAAGCACGCAGCCCCGGTTGTTCTTGCTGATGTTCTCTTTGTGGTAGCTGGCCGCATCGGGATGCAGCATCTCGAACTGTACCCCGTCCCATTGCCATGCTTGCCCGTCCATGCAGCGCCTTGGCTGTCCTCGCCCGCTTGCGGGATAGCCAGCGACTTGACCGCTGTCATTGGGCGGTTTAGTCGAATAGCTGGTAGTTTCATCAGAGGTGGTTGCCTGTTGAAGTAATGAATGCCCGTCAGGCAGTGAGGATGACACGCGGGAGATATGCATGGCCTGCAGCACCGAGGCCGCGCCGCCAATGTGATCGGTGTCGTCGTGGGTCAGTATCAGCTCGTCCAGTGTGTTGATGCCCATCGCGCGCAACGACGGGATCAGGATGCGATTGCCGCTGTCGGCGCCATCGCTGAAATCCGGGCCGGTATCGTAAAGCAGCGCGTGATGTCGGGTTTGCGCGGCGACTGCTAATCCTTGTCCGACATCGAAAACGATCAGACGAACTGTGCCCTGTGTGGGTGGTTCTGGGCTATTCAGAAACATCGGTAGCAGCATTAAAAATCCCAGCCAGCGTGCCGTGAAGCCGCGCGGCAGCAGTATCCATAACACGCCCAACATGCCTGCCACGATGCTCCATGCGGGTGGCGCGTGCTGTGTCCATACCGCTTGCGGCAAACCATTCAGCCATTCCAGCAAGGTCATCGTCCAGCTCATTACGCTATGTGCCAGCCACAGCGGTGCGTCCAGCGGCAGTACTGCGCCGAGCAAGGCGAGCGGTACGACGACCAGGCTCACCAGCGGAATGGCGAAGGCGTTGGCGAGGGGCGAGACCAGCGACACTTGCTGGAACAGGCCGAGCAGCATGGGAATCAGGCCTATGGTCATCGCCCACTGCATCTCGCCGTACTCTTCCAGCATACGCCATGGGTAGGTTAACGAAGGCCGGGCGGATGCGCTGTCACTTTCTCGCCGCTCCCGCTTCAGCCGATAGGCCGTGACATACAGGATCAGCGCCACCGCGCCAAACGACAACCAGAAACCGGGAGACAGCACCGACCATGGGTCGGGAATCAGCACGCCCAGCAGCGCGATGCAGAGTATTTGCCCTGGCGAAAAATTGCGGTTCAGCCACAGTGCGATGGCGACTGCGCCGACCATGTACACGGTGCGTTGCGCCGGTACCGCGAAGCCGGATAGCAGCGCATAGCCCAGTGCCACCAGCAAGGCGACCAGCGCGGCGGCCTTGCGCGCGGGCAGGCGTAGCGTCAGGCGCGTGCTGCGCCGCCACAACCAGTAGGTGAGAGCGAAGCCCACGCTGGCGAGCATGGTGATATGCAGTCCGGAGATGCTCATCAGGTGGTTTACGCCGGTGCGCGTGAATACCTGCCATTGGTTTTGCGGAATGCTGCTCTGATCACCGATGGCCAGTGCGCTTAACACGCCGGCATACGGCGCGTCGACCAGCGTGGCATTGAACTTGTCGCGCACCGCTTCGCGCCAGGTTTCGATGCGGTAATTGTAGCCGTCCGCCAGCACAGTCAGGCGCTGGTTATCCGCCTTGTTGTTCACGTAACCCACGGCGCGCACGTTGTTCTCCAGCGCCCACGCCTCAAAATCGAAACCGTAGGGGTTGCTGCTGCCATGCGGCTGTTTCAGGCGTAGCGTGAGCCGCCAGCGTTCTCCTGCATGCAGCGCTGGTGGCGGCGTCTGTTGGTCGTTATAGGTGCTGACGTATATGCGCGGAGGTACGCCGGCTTGCGGTGTGACGGTTGTTTCGACAGCGAAGCTGAAACGCTGGCCGTGTTCGTGATTGCGCGGCAGCTCGGCGACCACGCCTATGACCTCGACGTCGCGCCCCTGCCATTCATCCGGTAGCGTAATCGCAAGGCGCTGCCCGGCTTGCCATGCTGCGTGATAAAAACCGAGGCACAAGGCAAAAGCGGCAAGGAGCAAGGTGCGTGCAATGCGTAAGCTGAGCGGTTTGTCCGGGATCAACAGCGTGAGCGGCAAACCGGTCAGCAGACATGCCCAGCCAAACTCCGGCAAGGCTGCCTGCTGTTGCAGCAGCCACACCCCGAGAACAAAGGAAATGGAAAAGATGACCATGTGGTATAGAGTAACGCTGAATCAGTGTGGCGTTAAGGATGTCTGCTGAAAAATCGTTAAGGGCAGGTGGTGGGTATGCCGAACAGACCTGTGCTGTCTTGCGCGAAATACGGCGCGGGTTGAAAACAAATCGTACCTTTACTGGTTTGGATTTTCAGCATTCCGTTGGGGAGGTGTATTTCTTCGTGGGGTAGTTGCAGATACTGCTCCAGCAATCCTATGGGAGTATTGAGCCTTTTCTTTTCCAGAGCAGCAGTTTGCTGCTCGGTTTTTCTGGCTTCATCTCGTGCGATGTTTTTAGCTGATTCCATCAACTTGTGCGAATCTAATAATTGGGAAGGTGCTGCCGGAGTTTCTGATATGAGGGGGGCTGTTGGTGGAGTGGCTGGTGTCTCTGGGGATGCCGATATCCTCATCGGATTGTTATGCATTTTAGTGGGCACTTTTTTTTCCAATATACGGACTTGTCCGACAATTTTAGGAGCTAAAAAATAGACTTCCATCGGGCGTTGCGGAGTGATAGAGAAATTATTTTCCAGCGGACGAACGAGAATGAAAATCGCAACGTGCAGCAACAGGGACAACAGCAAGAAAGGTACAAGTCGCCGGGTTTTTTCGACTGGAGGGGGTAATGCAATTTGCATTTACATTTAGGTCGATTGCAGTTTTACACCGCGCCGTTTAGCTGAAACAACGTTTGGCATGGAGCTATTCAGCGGCAGCAATTGTTGCAACGCCAGGATGTATTTCTGTAATGCAGTGCGCCCGGTTTTAGTCAATGCATAGCAGGTTTGGGTGCGGCCAGTACTGTCATCCTTGCGGACATTCACGTAATCGGCGGCAATCAGTTTCTTCAAATGCGAATCCAGATTGCCATCGGAAATGTCCAATTTCCGTTTGAGTTCGGAGAACGTGACTTCGCCCGCTCCCGCCAGAAAGGCGGCGAGCTGGGTGCGCAGTGGCTGGTGCAGCAAGGGGTCGAGTATCTCCACGATTGCTCCTATTTCTGATCCATTCTTACATGCAGCAATCCGGCATTGCTGCCATCATTCTGCGGAATCTGAAGTTCCAGATGGGTTTCTATCAATTTACGTGCGGGTTGCCAGTTCTGGCCGTCGAAGCTTGCGAATTTCCGGTACACATACACATCGTGTTTGAGGGTGACATTAAAAGTGGCCTGACTGCCATGCTCGAACAGGTTGCCATCCACCACGGTAGATACCGGCAGTGGTGTGCCTGCAGGAAAATGCAGGACGAAGTTGTCGTCAGCCGGGAGCGATTGGCCGAACTGAATATGCGGCGCCTTAGCAATTTCGGCAGAACTGGGCCGTAGCACGGCACAGGCGGTCAAAACAGAGCAAATGGCGGCGGTGATCAAGATGCGTGCGAGTTTCATGTGAATCTCCTTAGTGGGTTAACGAGTAGGTGCATGCCGAGTTTCGACAACCAGACTGGCGTGTATCTCCGGTCCGGTTTGCGGCGTCAATTCGGCCTTGACCCATGGAATGCTGATACTCTGTGTTTCGCGTGCCATTGCCCATCTTTCGTCTGGGAAACGCCAGTTGCCAGTTAGCTGACCGTTTTTCATCACGATCTCGATCGGTACGTTCAGCACCAGCGGTAACACCGATGCGTTGCTAGCGCGGAACACGTCGCCTGAGACTTCGACCTTGACCGGGATGGTGCTTCCTGCAGGTAAGGTAACGATTTGTTGAGAAGTCGGCTGGCGGCGGAATTCTTCCAGTGACACTATCGGTGCATCGGGCGGGGCGCTGGCGCTGACCAGCCGCTGTGCCAGCAGCGGGGGAATCAGCACACACAACAGCCATCCCACGGATTGCACCAGTCTCACCCATGTGGCCCGTTCCCGTCCGCGATCCAGCATAGCGGCCAGCAACGGCATACCCAGTCCCAAGGTGGAGGCAGCGACCCACTGCGAGGCAGTGTAGTTCAGTCGAAACGCCAGCATACCGATGCCGATAGCGATGATGAGTGCTCCAGTCCACTCCAACAATTCTTCGGAAAACAATCCATGGACATACAGCCCCATTCCAATCAACACTACCCAGAAAGCAAAAATCATGAAGCCGCCGCCATAGAAAAAGGTAGCGAAGGTCAGCAGTACACCGACCGACATCAGCAGCCACCACACCTTGAGCACTTGCCGGTGAATAAATGACCATGCCTCGTCACGAGCTTGTTTGGCACGGCGGGTGAGGTGCCAGTCGATCAGGCTAACGCCTGAGAGGGTCAGTACAAGCAAAATCAGCCAAGCAATTGCGCGGTACTTCAGTTCAGGAAATTGTTCGGCAGTGAGAATATGGTTGCTGAGGAGAATCAGGCCACCACAGCTTGCGCCCCATAGCATAAGGCTGTGTCGCTCGACGCGTAGGTTGCGGTGCCCGGCGGATAACATCGAATATATGGAATCAAGTTGTTGTGTGGCTAGTTGTGTCATGGGACTCTCCTGTCTGGAATACGCTTTTTATTACGCCAGATTCGGTATTTCAAAATGGAATGCGTTATTTTCTATAATCCGTCACCGCGCAATTTTTCTCAATTGGTAGCCGGAGAACAGCGCGCGTTCTTCGCCACCTGCCGTCACAAAGCGAACCGTTTCTCCGCCATCACTCAACGGCCCCAACAAAATTCCTTCATTGTCGGATTTGGGCATCAATGTGACGCGAACTTTTCTTCCGGAAGACTCTGCTAAGGTTGCTTCGAGAAATAGATAGCCTCGATCTTCGATTAAACGAATGCGCTCAGCAAATTTATGATCATCATCCAGATTAATTACTTCGTAGTCGCCTAGTCGAAACTTCCAGCTACCAAGATTTGATGGCGGCTCGATACGCTGACCGACCAGTATTTCTTGCGTGCCAGTCTTGGCGATCAACAGGTCGCGGTCATCCAACGTGCGCCTCGTTAAACCAACATATCCGATTGTCCCCAAATCAATATGAAGGATACCAAGGAGTGAATAGTCCAGCCTGAATAGTCCATCGCTTCCTCGAACCAGATTAAAACTATGATCTGCAACATCGGCGCACAACCCATTGCCGCAAGTTCGTATCCGCGCAAAGCCAGCCAGCGTGGTGTAGTCGCCGATATACTCCCCTACAGTCTCGACCGGAAGAGGTTTGATGTCAGGCTGAATATTGTTATGTTCCTGCTGACGGATGCCGCTCTTTGCTTCCAGTGCCAGCGAGAGCGCTTCGGTGGCGATATGGTCGACTACTTGCCCCGACGTGCTGGAATTGGAGAGCACTACAACGCCCAACTTGTGTTCGGGCAGCATGTATATCTGACTATGAAAAAGTATTGTGCCGCCTGCATGGTGGGCTACCAGCCCGGCATTTTCTATCGTCGATTTACCAATGGTGCTCAACATCCAACCCAAGCCAACGTGAAAGTTGAAATCCAGTGGAACGTCAGTGTTTTGTGGTCTCAGCATCTCGGCGATTGAATCTGCCTTGAGGATTTGATGATTGCCGGACATTCCGTCAGCGAACACCATGGACATGAAGTGACTGACATCGTTGACGCTGGAATTGAGTCCGCCCGCAGGGACATCGCGCAAAGACGGATCTATCGCCGCTTTACGACCAAGATAGCCTTTGGCCATTAGTGCTGATGATGAAAGTCCGGTATCGAACGAGGAATTCGACATGCCCAACGGGATCAGCACCGATTGCCTCATGTATTCCGCAAAGGGCATACCGCTCTGATTCTGTATTACGCTACCGAGAAGGCTGATGCCTAAATTGGAATAGGAAAACACTCGGTTGGGTGGATAAGCTGCATAGTCATCGTGGATGTCTCCTGCCAGCTCGGTGAAAGGAGCCGGAGTGGCGGTCATGAAGCCTTTTAGGTGGTCGCGTGGTAATCCGGAGTGGTGTGACATCAACTGGCGTGGCGTGATCTCGGTTGCACTGGGGCAGCACGTTTTAATTGCGAATCCCGGAAGATAGTTCCTCAAGGGTTGATCAATGTCGAGTCGTCCCTGTTCAACTAACTGCATAGCCGCAGTATCAGTGAACAATTTTGAGATCGAGCCTATCCGGTAAATAGTCTCTGCGGTTGCCGGAATCTTGCACTCCTGATCGGCATAGCCAAAGCCTTCTGCCCAGACGATGCGTTGGTCATCTACCAGGGCAATGCTCAACCCAGACACCTTGTTCTTATCCATTTCATATTGGATCAGTTTAGTGATGTATGCCTTAGTGGATATGTAGTCATCACGAGCAACACTGGCCGGACGAGGAGGTGCAGCTGCGCAACCGGCAAGAATGATAATCGTGAGGATAGTAGGTAATCGTTTCATAATCTCCGGCCTTGGTTTTTAGGAATTGATTTTTGTGGGTGAGTGGAGGCTTAACGTGAAGGCTCATTGACACTCTGTTTTGCAGAGTATATTGCTCTGCAAAACAGAGTGTCAATACTCGCTAAATAACAGGACGCTCAATTACTGATAAAAATGGATCATTCCTTGCTGCCAGATTCTGTCTGCACAAAAATGTGCCTCATGGATAATCATGTTTGCTGGGATTATTTAAATGAGATTTCCGCTCCGCGAAAGCGCATGGTTGTTGTGTTTTTCGTCGCAGTGTTGCATTTTTGGTTTTCGCAGTTTGGTTGATGAGTTCGCCGGAAGCGCTTATTTCGACACGCGAGATGGAGATGACGGTAGCGGTGGATGCCCTTGTTGCGCGAGCATGAAAGTCGCCACAGCAACCGCCAACCAAAGTGGTGCCCATCCAGCCGCAACGTGTTGAAACTCCCGCTGCTGCCTGATGCACCTGTCGTGCAGCAGAATAATGTATCACTGGCCATGCCCAGCCAAACCCCAGCAAGGCTGCCTGCTGTTGCAGCAGCCACACGCCGAAAGTGAAGCAGAGAATGAAGAGAACCATGCGCATAGATTAACGTGCGACTAGAATGGCGTTATGAAAAAGTTTTTCAAACGCCATTTGCCCAATTCCGATACGGTCAAGCAAAACCGCTGGCTGCGCCCGTTCGGCACCTGGCTGCATCACCCTAATCTGTGGCATTTGCACCGCCGTGGAGTGGCCGGCGGTGTTGCGATCGGCTTGTTTTGCGGCCTGATACCGGGGCCGTTGCAGATGATCAGCGCCGCACTGTTCGCGGTGTTGTTGCGCGTCAATCTGCCGGTGGCGCTGTTTACCACGCTGTATACCAACCCCTTTACCATCATGCCGCTATATGTGCTGGCCTATGAAATAGGCATCCGGGTGAGCGGTGCGCAAAACGGAACGGAGGTGGTGCAACTTTCATTTCCGGAATTGCATTGGCATGATTGGATAACTGAACTGTGGGCTTGGCTGATGACGTTGGGCAAGCCTTTATTGATCGGCTTGCCCTTACTCGCTATAAGTTTATCCGTTGCCGGATATGTTGCGGTGCGCATGGCGTGGCGTGTGGCGGTTGTGCTGAGGTGGCGCGCGAGAAAACGGCGCAAGACCCTTTAGATTTTATATTGGTCAAACTGGTGTAAGTTGCTGCTGCCATAGTCCTGCTGTTGACAGTTTATGTGTACAACATGGCTGGGAAGGGATTATGGGTTTTAAACGTCTTACTTCAGTTGTACGCTATCTTTCCTGGAGTGCTGCACCGTGGAAATGGCGTTTCTCCAAAGCGGATTGCTGCAGTTGCGGGAAATCGGTTTTTTGTCGCTCGCGCCTACGCCATTTATGACGAGGTGTGTAAGATGAGGGGCGAACATCACAAATCTGTCGTTGATTCCGGTGATCACAAAACGTTTCGGCGATAAAGGGAAAAGTTGCAGCGCCTATGAATTGTCAACGTATGGCGCCACTCTTAATTATTTACGAAAACACTTCGGTGCAGTGGTCGCTTCGGAGTATTTTCCCGGCCTGGAATCTGGCATCGTATATCAACGGATACTGAATCAAGATGTACAGGGGCTAACATTTTCTGATGCTTCGTTCGACCTTGTTACATCGAACCAGGTTTTTGAGCATGTTCCCGACGATATGCCTGGATACCGGGAATGTTGCCGGGTATTAAAACCGGGCGGCTCTTTGGTATTCTCGGTGCCATTGCATGATATTCCCGAAACCAGGCAATTGGCGGTCTTGAAAAATGGCCATATCGAATGGTTGGGACGTCCGGAATTTCATGATAGCCGGCTGGGCGGGGCCAAGTCGGCCCCGACATTCTGGTACCACTCGATCCATGACATCACATCAAGGGTCAAGGAAGCCGGATTCTCGGATGTTCAATTGGAAGAAGTGATGATTGCATCCGCCCAGGCCGCGCCTTCTCTGGTGGTGCATGCAATTAAGTAATCGCCGTGCTCTTTTCCGATTTCATCGTCTCTATCCACATCCGGGTATGGAGAAACCGGCACACTTTAGAGCTTCTCGCGCAGTTCGTTGAGGAAAGTTGGAGATTGCTCCGGGCTGGCAAGGATATCCCCGCTGATCCAGAACACGTCCTCGGCGCGGCTGCCCAGTGTGTTGATCTTGGCGCGGTGCAGGCGGATATCGTGCTTGTCCATGATCAGCGCGATGCGTGCCAGCAGTCCCGGCCTGTCCCCGGCGACCAGCGACAGCACATACATGCCCTTGTGATCCGGCTTGATCTCGACTTCGGTGCTGATCGGGAAGTGTTTGAGCTGGCGGCTGACACGCCCGGTTGTGGCCGGCGCCACGGGTTTTGCCTGCACGATTTGCTGGGCAAGCTCGAATTCGATGTAGGTCATGATGTCGCGGTATACGGTATCGCTGCGCACCGCTTCCATGATCTGGAAGCTGTTTAGCGCGTAGCCGTGCCGGGTGGTGTGGATCTTGGCTTCGACAATGGTGAAATTCATTCTTGCGAAAAAATCGCAAATGCGCGCAAACAGGCCGCGCTGGTCCGGACAATACACCATCACCTGCAAGCCTTCTTCGATGCGGCTCAAGCGGGCTTTGACGATGGGCGTGGCAGAGTTCACATTGAAAGCGAGCAAGCGGGTATGCCAGCTGATCTCCTGCGGTTCATGATCCAGAAAATAGCTGTCGTCGAGTTGTGCCCAGAGCAGTCGGTAGGAGTCCGGCGACAACGCATGCAGGTTCAGCGCGTCGGTCGCTTCGTGGCGGATGTAGCCAAGTTGGTCTGCGACCTTGCCATCGCTCATGTAACGGCGCGTCAACTGGAACAGATCTTCCATCAGTTTGGCTTTCCATGCGTTCCATACTTTCGGGCTGGTGCCGCGCACATCGGCAACTGTCATCAGATATAGCGCGACCAGATAGCGGTCGTTCTTGATTCTGGCGGCGAAGCTGGCGATGACCTCGGGGTCGGACAGATCCTGTTTTTGCGCGGTGGCGGAAAGCGTGAGATGTTGTTCGACCAGCCACACGACTAGGTCGGTATCCTCGCTGCCGAGCCGGTGCTGCGTGCAAAATGTGCGCGCATCTTTTTTGCCCAATTGAGAATGATCCCCGCCGCGGCCTTTGGCGATGTCGTGAAACAGTCCAGCGATATACAACACTTCGGGGCGGGCAAATTCGCCGAGCAGTTTGCTGCATTTCGGATATTCGTGTGCGAACTCCGGCACGGCGAAGCGGCGCAGGTTGCGCACCACCATCAGGATGTGTTCGTCCACGGTGTATACATGGAACAAGTCATGCTGCATCTGTCCGACTATGCGTCCGAAAGCGGGAATGTAAGCGCCAAGAATGCCGTATTGATGCATGCGCCGCAGTGCGTGAAGCACCCCCTTGGGCTGGCGCAGGATTTCCATGAAATTCGCCCGGTTGAACGGATTGCGGCGGAATGCTGCGCCGATCTGGTGCTGTGCACGCCACAGCGCGCGTAATGTTTTGGTGCTGAGATCGGTCAACTCCTGATGCTGTTCCAGTATCAGGAAAAGCTCGAAGATCGCTTCAGGCATTTTCTCGAACAGATGTTCGTCGCGGATATCCAGCAGTGTGCCTATGCTCCGGAAACGCTCATTCAAGCCATGCTGGGCGGGCGATTCGCGGAACAGGTAGTCATGCAGGCTCTGCAGCAGGATGGTGTTGAATTGGCGTACCGCACGTTTGGTGCGGTAATAGCGCTGCATCAGGTGTTCGCTGGCGCGGCGGTTAGCCGATGCAGCGATGCCCATTTGTTCGGCCAGCGGAGTCTGGAAATCGAACATCAGGCGGTCTTCCCGGCGTTTGGCGAGGTAATGCAAACGGATGCGCAGCGTTTGCAGCAGCGCGTCATGTCGCGCGATCTGGCGCGCTTCGGCAGGATTGATCATACCTGCACGGGCAAGCTCTGCCCAGCGCGTGCCCAGATTTGCTGCACGCGCGATCCAGGTGATGGTTTGCAGATCGCGCAGGCCACCGGGGCTTTCCTTTATATTGGGTTCGAGGTTGAAATCCGCATCGACAAAGCGCGCATGGCGCTTCTGTTGCTCTTGCAGCTTGGCGCTAAAAAAATCACGGGGATCAAGGTATTGATGCAATACGTTTTTCAATTCATCGAACAGCCTGGTATCACCAATAAGCAGGCGCATTTCTAGCAGGTTGGTCTGCACGGTGATGTCGGCAGATTCGCTCAGACATTGCGCGATGGTGCGGATACTGTGGCCGACCTCAAGACCTATGTCCCACAGCATGCTGACCAGTTCACGCAGTTTTTGCTGCAAGGCCTCGTCGGGATCAGCATATAATAGGATCATTAGGTCGATGTCCGACCTGGGATATAGCTCGCCGCGCCCGTAGCCTCCCACGGCAATCAGCGCAAGATGTTCGGGCATGGCGAGTTGTTGCCAGACGCGGCACAGGTAGCGGTCGATCAATTGGCTGTGCGCTTTGAGCAGACGTGCTGCCTTGCGGTGCCGCACAAAATCCTGTTCAAGAATCTGCCGGTCACTGCGCAATGATTCGCGCAACTCAGTGATATGGCTGCTATGGCCGCCGACTTGGCGAGCGGTGTCTGTTCGCCTGGTCAGAGGGGCGGCAGTACCATCAAAAGCTTGGGGGGGGAGGGCAGCCATCGGAAACAGTCAACACTTCAAAGCCGCTATCGGTGACGAGTACCGTGTGTTCATACTGCGCAGACAGGCTATGGTCTTTGGTGACGACGGTCCAGCCATCCCCCAACTGTTTGATGCCGGCCTTGCCGGCATTGATCATCGGTTCAATCGTGAAAATCATGCCGGGTTCGAGTTTCATGCCAGTCCTGGGTTTGCCGTAATGCAGCACCTGGGGTTCTTCATGAAATTTTTTGCCTATGCCGTGCCCGCAGAATTCCCGCACCACGCTGTAGCCCAGCGGCTCGACGAAACTCTGGATAGCATGGCCGATATCGCCCAGGCAGGCACCGGGCTTGACCGCGCGTATGCCTCGCCATAGCGATTGATAGGTGATTTCGCACAAGCGCCTGGCCTGAATAGAGGGCTCGCCTACATAAAACATGCGGCTGCTATCCCCGTGATAACCATCCTTGATAACGGTAATGTCCAGATTCACGATGTCGCCGTTCTTGAGCGCCTTGTCGCCAGGCACACCGTGACATACCTGATGGTTGATCGAGGTGCAGATGGATTTTGGGTACGGCTTGTGCCCGCTGGGCGCATAGTTGAGCGGGGCAGGAATGGCTTGTTGCTTATTGACGATCAAGTCGTGGCAGAGTTTATCCAGCTCGTCGGTGGTGATGCCGGCTTTGACGAATGGGCCGATATAATCGAGCACTTCGCTGGTCAATCGGCCAGCGATGCGCATTTTTTCGATTTCTTGAGGGGTCTTGATGGAGACGGACATGATTAACTGCTTGCTTTCAGGGTATTCGAGAATATCACGCGACACTGATTGGAGATAAGGGCGATGGTGAATTTATTTTGGTAATGATGGACGAGACTGGAATCCATCGCTTGGCCCAATTGCCTGGCGGGAGTTTTTAATTTTTCGAAACAGTGGTGGCCGCAGGAGCGGAGGCAGGCGCAGCGGGCGATACGGGCTCACGGGAAAGGTAAGTGGCCAAGGCCTCAATGTCATGGTCGGTCAGGCGGGTGGTGATGCGCAACATCATGCCGGAACGATCATTTTCACGCTCTTCGGTTTTGAAGTCGGTCAGTTGTTTGATCAAGTAATCCTTGTGCTGGCCACCGAGCACGGGGAACAGGTTGTTATTGAGCGGTTGCCCCTTGCCGTATTCGCCATGACACTTGATGCAGCGGAAAGCCCCGGTTCTTTCATTGCCTTCCATATATAATTTCTGGCCTTCCAGATAGAGCTTCTGCTCGGCTTCGTTTTCGATCAGGGTGCCGCCCATCGTCTTCTGGCTGGCGAAATAGGCCGCGATATCGAACAAATCCTGGAAATTGTCCACGCTCAAGGCCATGTCGGTCATGGTGGCGTTGTAGCGGGCGCCATTCTGGAATTCGCGGACTTGCTTCTGGATATAGTCAGACCATTGGCCGGAGAGTTTGGGGAAAGTCGCCGAGGCGCTGTTGCCATCTTCACCGTGGCAGCCCTGACACAAGGCAGCCTTGTCCTTGCCTGCGACCGGATCACCTAGACCAATGCGCTGCTTGATCTCCGATGGGCTTTCACCGGCAAAGGCAGAAGTTGCCGTGAGCAGCACTACGGTCGAAACGGCGGCAATGATTTTGTTGCGGTGCAACATGTATTCTCCTGGCGGGACTTACTGGGATTCCGCCATAATTGTTTCTTATAAGCGTTGCCGCGTCAATATTATATTAA
>JACPYR010000087.1 GCA_016195965.1 Nitrosomonadales bacterium
AGATGTGTGTAGTTCATTTCTGCAATTTCGACTGGCCGGTCAAAAAGGCATGGATGCTACCGCATCCCGCCCACCCAACCGGCATTACTCAAAATTGCACTTCATCCTTGAATCCGCCCGTCATCTCCGCGAAGGCGGTGATCCAGTACCTTAATTTAACTGGGTTCCCGCCTGCGCGGGAACGACGAAACCGAATAAATCAGCGCTTCCCTAAAAGTGATTTACTGCCCCTTTGGGCTTAAGAATTTGGACCAGTTTGGTACGCCATTCCTGCATGCATTCTTCCGCGATCTCAGACGGAGCATGGATATAAGTTTTGGGATAGTCACCATAGATTAAACCGAGCAGCTTTCCTTCATTCACCAGCGGCAGCATCACGAAAGACTTTGCCCCGACATCATCGTGATACCAATCCGGAATCAGGTGTGCATACACGGGCAATTTAACATCCGCAACAAACGTATCTTTCTTGTTATTCATAATCAATTTAAAAATATTCTGTTTGACCCCGCCACTACGGAATTTGGTGGTGAGCTGGCCTGCATTCCTGCCGACACCCGCAATCGCAACCAGACCAAACGAACCGGATGGCAGGCAAACCAGCGTGCAATCAAAGTTGCAATGGTCATGGATGAGACGCATCAGGTGTTTAACCAGCTCGATAGGCGTTTGGACGGTTTTATCTTTGCTTTCCTTTGCCAGAGAATCATGCGGGGAAAGCATATCCAACGCGTGATCCGAGGCTTTCCGCAAAAGATTGCGAGCATCTTCCACATTGCTGGGGAATGACATTTCAGCAAGAATCGCATCCGTTTCCTGCACGCACTTTTCGATCAATGCCAAAACTTTTTTCTCATTGAGTTGCAGCGTGTTTTTGAAATAATCGATGCGGTTGGCGATTTCAATCCTCTCCCTATTTTCCGGAAGGCGGAATAAAATTTCAGTTATACGGCGACTGAATAACGAGCATTGCTGATGCCAAGTCATCGCATCGCGTATCTCATGCTGCGAAATAGGAATGTTATCGCTGGTCAAACTGTGCTGCAATACATCCGGCAGTCCCCAATGACGAGCGACGGCAGCCCCGATGTCCTCGAAACTGACTCCCAAGGTTTGCATCACCGCCTCATGTTCCGGAAGATTCTGATCGGTCTGGAGTTTGCGGCTGCGTTCGACATCTTCATAAAGATAGAACAGGGTCATCATGCGACCAATATTTTGCAACAGTCCGCAAACTTGAGCCTCCTGAACGCTATAGGCTGATCCGTTGCTGCGGGTAATGCCGGCTGCAAGACTACCGGAAAAAAAGGCGGCAACGATTTCCGCGTGCAATTGGTTGGACTGTGGTTTCCTGGAGAGTGAATTGAGCAAAGCCAACGACAGTGCGACCGACTTCACCATATTCAGTCCCAGAATGGCCAGCGCCTGATCTATCGTTGATACGTTGCCCGCACCCCGTGCATAGCGGCTGGAATTGGCGATATGCAACAACCTCGACGTCAGTGCGGGGTCGCGCAGAATGGTAGCGACAATTTCTTTGTTATCCCCGTCATTATCGACCAGGCAACAAACGGTTTGCACCGTATCCCCCAGTCCTGCGAACCCCGGAGAGCTATCCATTTTATGGAGCAGACTGGCTATTGCGGAAGACTGATTCCTTACATCAACATTTTCCATTTGTTGCAAATCCTCCCCTGTTCATGGGATTAGCATATTCCCACACCCCGGTTACGCCTAATACCCTTTCATCAAGAATCAAGCGAGAAATGCCAAGCAGAATTCGAGGCGGCCCTTCCTGTTGAGATCATCAATAACTGCCCGGTGCCAGATTGTCAAAGCGCGTGTATTCACCCCGGAACGCCAGGCCAACGCTGCCGATCGGGCCGTTACGCTGTTTGCCGATAATGATCTCGGCCTTGCCTTTATCGGGAGAATCACTGTTGTAAACTTCATCGCGATAGATGAACAGGATCAAGTCGGCATCCTGCTCGATCGCGCCGGACTCGCGCAGATCGGACATCACCGGTCGCTTGTTGGGGCGTTGCTCCAGGCTGCGGTTCAACTGCGACAGTGCGATCACCGGCACCTGCAACTCCTTCGCCAGCGCTTTCAGAGAGCGGGAAATTTCTGAAATTTCTGTCGCGCGATTCTCGCTGTTCTTGCCCGCGTTCGAACTCATCAATTGCAGGTAGTCGATGACGATCAGGCCCAGTTCGCCGTGCGTACGGTGCAGGCGCCGCGACCTTGCGCGCACCTCCAACGCGGAAAGTGCCGCACTCTCGTCAATGTGTATCGGCGCATCATTCAACTTGCCGAGCGCATGCGTCAACCTGCCCCAATCATCATCCTGCAATTTTCCGGTACGCAGATCGTGTTGATTGAGTTTGCCCACCGAGCCCAGCATACGCATCGCCAATTGTGTCGCGCCCATTTCCATACTGAAAATCGCCACGGGCTTGTTGCTGTCCAACGCGACGTTCTCGGCGATATTGATCGAAAATGCGGTCTTGCCCATACTGGGGCGGCCCGCAACAATGACCAGGTCGCCCGGCTGCAAACCTGATGTCATGCGATCCAGATCGGTAAAGCCTGTCGCAATACCGGTCACATCGCTGCTGTTGTCGCGCGCATACAAGGTTTCGATGCGTTCCACCACTTGCGTCAGCAGCGGCGGCATCGCCATGAAACCCTGCTTGCCCCTCGAGCCCGCCTCGGCAATCTCGAACACCTTGCTCTCAGCCTCATCCAGCAATTGCGCGGCATCGCGCCCGGTGGGATTGTAGGCGCTGCTGGCGATATCGGAGCCGACTTCAGCCAGCTTGCGCATGATGGACCGCTCGCGCACGATTTCCCCATAGCGGCGGATGTTGGCGGCAGACGGCACGTTTTGCGCCAGGCCGCCCAGGTAAGGCAAACCACCAATTTCGTCCAGCTTCCCGGCAATCTCCAACGCTTCGGCTATGGTGATGACGTCCACCGGTTTGGCCATTTCACTCAGACGCACAATCTGGTTGTATATCAGACGATGTTCCTTGCGGTAAAAATCCTCGGCAACAATCAGGTCGGCGATCTTGTCCAGTGCGCTTGCTTCCAGCAACAGGCCGCCCAGCACCGATTGCTCGGCCTCCACAGAATGCGGCGGCAATTTGATCTGGTCGATCTGGGTATCTTGATTGGTGAAATTTTGCATGAAGTTGAGTCAATGAAGCTTTTAAGCGGCAGGTATTTTACCTTGTTGCAGGCATAGCGAGGGGCGAGATTTAACATCCTTAAAACCGCAATTCAATCCGCATAAGCAACGACTTGGCGGCTATGCCGCTTAGTCGAATGGCTAGTAGTTTCAGCAGATTACACAGATTTACGCATATTTCTATAGGGTAGCAGACGGCTTTGCCCTCACCGTATGAGTTGTCTGGCAATATTGATAACCAGCTGTGTAATCTGCGGACAAGTAAGTATTTTAGGACCACCCTTGCGTATCTAAACACAATGAAAAAGGGCGCGATAAATCGCGCCCTTACATGTTACGTTGATGCGCAGCTTACTGTTCGCCGAGCACCGAAACGGTAATACCCACCACCACATCGGTATGCAGCGCGATGCTGAGCGGATGATCGCCGATCTGCTTGAGGTGACCTTCGGGCATACGCACCTGTGATTTTTCAACTGCAAAGCCTTGCGTAGCCAGTGCGGCCACGATATCGGCGTTGGTAACCGAACCGAACAGCTTGCCGTCTACACCGGCCTTTTGCACGATCTGCACGGTCATGCCCGCGAGTTTTTCGCCGCGTGCTTGCGCATCAGCCAGTTTGGCCTTTTCCGCAGCTTCGATCTCGGAACGGCGCGCCTCGAACTCCGCCATGTTGCTGGCAGTGGCGCGTTTGGCCTTGCCTTGCGGGATCAAAAAATTGCGCGCAAAGCCGTTCTTGACCTTGACCACGTCGCCCAATTGGCCGACGTTAGTTACTTTTTCCATCAATATAATTTGCATGTCCGGGCTCCTTAGTGCAAGTCAGTGTAAGGCATCAAAGCCAGGAAGCGCGCGCGTTTTACGGCGGTGCTCAATTGGCGCTGGTAGCGCGTCTTGGTGCCGGTGATGCGCGCCGGGATCAACTTGCCATTTTCAGCGATGAATTCCTTGAGGATATTGATATCCTTGTAATCTACCTCGGCGATTTTCTCGACTGTGAAGCGGCAAAACTTGCGGCGCTTGAACAGATTGTTGCGGGAAGAGCGCTTGTTCTTGTCGTCTTTCTTTTTGTCTGATGGACGTGCCATGATGTTTCCTTATTCCAAAAATATATCGTTTATATGCAAAACCGGTTGTCGGCTGCGATCAACTTAAGACCGCACGTCGGCTTGTACGGCAAGCGTTTTATCAACCGCCAGCAGCGACTGAACCGTCGCCGATGACAGCCAATTAAGCCGCAGCTGCGCCTTCTTCGGCCTGAACTGCAGCTCCGCTAAAGCCGCCTTCAGTCGGCATGGCGCGGGATTTTTCTTCCTTCATCATTGCAGACGGCTCGGTAACGGCAGCACGGGTCTTGACGGTCAGGTGACGCAAAACCGCATCGTTGAAACGGAATGCGTGCTCCAGCTCGTCCAGGGTCTCCTGGTTGCACTCGATATTCATCAGCACGTAATGTGCCTTGTGGATTTTTTGGATAGGGTAAGCCAACTGGCGGCGGCCCCAGTCTTCCAGACGGTGGATGTGGCCCCCCTTGGAAGTGACCAGTGTGCGATAACGCTCGATCATCGCGGGCACTTGCTCGCTTTGATCGGGATGCACGATAAATACTATTTCGTAGTGACGCATTACATCTCCTTATGGTTAAAGCCCCCCGCCAATATGGTTCGATGCGGTGGAGCAAGGTAGCGAGGCTGGACATCAGTCCTCGCAAGGGCCGGCATTATAGCGAAATGGGCTTACAGGTCAAGGAGTTTTACAAAATCCGCCCCGCCCGAAGGCATGCAGGGCGGAAGTAGAACTTGCAGTTCAGCCCTCGCTCAGCTTGGCGTGGGCTGCGGCCAGCCGGGCGATAGGCACGCGGGGTGCCGAACAGGACACGTAATTGAGCCCGATCTGGTGGCAGAAGCGTATCGAGGCGGGATGGCCGCCGTGTTCGCCGCAGATGCCGATCTTGAGGTTCGGCCTGGAGGCCCTGCCCCCCTCGATCGCCAGTTTCATCAGCCTGCCAACGCCCTGGGTGTCCAGCACCTCGAACGGATTGTCGTGCAGCACGTCCTTTTCGTTATACGCCGGCAGGAATTTGTTCTCGGCATCCTCGCGCGAGAACGAGAACGTCGCCTGGGTCAGGTCGTTGGTGCCGAACGAGAAGAATTCCGCCTCGGTGGCCAGGCTGTCCGCACGCACGCAGGCGCGGACGACTTCCATCATCGTGCCGAATTTAATTTTGGCTCTGATGCCGGTGCTTTTTTCAACATCGGCGATCGTCTGCTCGACATAGTTTTTGACGTATCTCAGCTCGGCCGAGGTGCAGACTTGCGGCACCATGATTTCGGGATGCACGTCCAGCCCTTCCTTGACGCATTCGACGGTCGCCTCGGCCAGCGCGCGTATCTGCATGATGTAGATTTCCGGAAAGGTGATGCCCAGCCGCACGCCGCGATGGCCCAGCATCGGGTTGACCTCATGCAGCGCGCGCACTTTTTTCAGTATCGCCTGCTTCTTGCCGATCGCAAGCTCGACGATGTGCGCATCGATCGTGCTCGTTCTGATCTGCGCCGCATTGGATGAGTTCAACTCCTCCCCCTGCAACAACTCCAGCGTGCTGGACAGAATCTGCATGCCGCTGGCCGTCTTGTACAAATGCTGCAGCTCTGCGATTTCCCGGATTAGCTGCTGTTCGGCGGGCAGGAACTCGTGTATCGGCGGGTCTAGCAGCCGTATCGTCACCGGCAAACCTGCCATGGTTTTCAGCAAGCCCTTGAAGTCGGAGCGCTGGATCAGCAGCAAACGGTCCAGCGCCTGCTGGCGCTGCACCCGGTCTTCGGCGATGATCATCTCCAGCACGATAGGCAGACGGTCGCTGGCGTTGAACATGCGTTCGGTGCGACACAGCCCGATACCCTTCGCACCCAGATGCAGCGCGCGTCTGGCGTCATCCGGCGTGTCGGCATTCGCCATCACGGCCAGTCGGGCTTCCTGATCCGCCCAGCCCAATAGCACATTCAGCTCGGGCGTGATCTCCGCTTCCAGCGTCGCCACCACTCCCAGATAAACCATGCCGGTGGTGCCGTCTATCGTGATGATGTCGCCCTCATTGATCACCGTCTCGCCTATGGTTGCCTGGCGCAGCGTGACGTTGACTTCTATGCCCTCGGCGCCCGCCACGCAAGGCTTGCCCATGCCGCGCGCCACCACGGCGGCATGCGAAGTCTTGCCGCCCCGGCTGGTCAGAATGCCGCGCGAAGCAAAAAATCCGTGGATGTCTTCCGGCTTGGTCTCCTCGCGCACCAGGATCACCGGCTTGCCGGCCTTGCCCTGCTCTTCGGCACGGTCGGCATCGAAGATCGCATGCCCGGAGGTCGCGCCCGGAGAGGCCGGCAGGCCCTTGGCCAGAGGCGTGGCTCCGGCATTCGGATCCAGGCGCGGAAACAGCATCTGCGCGAGACTTTCCGGCGCGATGCGCAGCAAGGCCTGCTTGCGCGTGACCAGGCCTTCTTTTTCCATCTCGACCGAGCTGCGCACCATCGCGGTGGTGTTCATTTTGCCGTTGCGGGTTTGCAGGCAATACAGCGTGCCGCGCTCGATGGTAAATTCGAAGTCCTGCACCTCGTGGTAATGCGCCTCCAGCTTGGCGCGTAGCTCCTGCAGCTGCCGGAACAGGTCGGGCATTTCCTTTGCCATGTAATCGAGCGGCTTGGGCGTGCGTATGCCGGCGACGACATCCTCGCCCTGCGCGTTCACCAGATATTCGCCATACAAGTGGTTTTCGCCGGTGGCGGGATTGCGCGTGAAGCCGACGCCGGTGGCCGAATCGTTGCCCCGGTTGCCAAACACCATGGTACAGATGTTCACTGCGGTGCCGTTGGCCATATCCGGCGTGATCCTGAATTCGCGGCGGTAATCGACCGCGCGCTTGCCCATCCAGGAATCGAACACCGCCTTCACGGACAGGTCGAGCTGCTCGTATGGATCGGTCGGGAAAGGTTTGCCGGTCTGCTCCTGCACCACGCGCAGAAAGTGTGCGCAGATTTCCTTGAGGTCGTCGGCATTAAGCGCCAGGTCCTCCTTGATGCCGCGGTTCTGTTTGACGAGATTCATCTCCTTGTCGAACAGCTCGTCGGGCACGCCCAGCGCGATCTTGCCGAACAACTGGATGAAGCGGCGGTAGGTGTCATAGCCGAAACGCGCATCGCCGGTCTGAGCGATTTCGCCGGCCAGCGTCTGCTCGTTCAGACCGAGATTCAGGATGGTGTCCATCATGCCGGGCATGGACATCGCCGAACCGGATCGCACCGAAACCAGCAGCGGTTTTTTCGCATCGCCGAAACGCTTGCCGGTCTTGGTTTCGAGCACTTTCATTTCGGCGTGGATCGCGTCGAGCAATTCCCTGGGAAGGCCGTTGTGCGGGGTCGCGAGATAATTCAGGCAGGCTTCGGTACTGATGACAAAACCGGGCGGTACATTCAGCCCGATCTGCGTCATCTCGCAAAGGTTGGCACCCTTGCCGCCTAGCAGTTTCTTGTTTTTTCCATCACCTTCTTCAAACGCAAAAACCTGTTGCTTCGTTTTGCTTGAATCGCTCACGGTACACCTCCATAAAGTTGGGTTGCACGTTGACCAATTCTGAGAATTGATTGAATCGGTAATATCTTTGAACAATAACTGAACATGTCAGCGATATGCACTGTCACGGGCCGATTGTAGACTAACGCAATGCGGGGAGCAACCTTCCGGAGCCTTGTCCCGGCGCCCCGCGATGAACGACGCCCGGACTGGGCGCCGAGCCCAGACTTAGACGGGCAATCGCTAAGAATTATTGCCTTTCGAGCATATAGCCCAACCCTCGCATGGTGCGGATGCTGACGTCCCCTGATTGGAGATTTTTGCGCAAACGATGCATGTACACCTCAATGGCGTTATCGCTGATCTCTTCCCCCAAGCCGGATAGCTGCCCGGCCAGCTGCTCCTTGCTCACCACCCTGCCGGCACGCAACATCAATATCTCCAGCACGTTCAACTCGCGCGCGGACAAATCCAGCGCCTTGCCATCCAGAGTGGCAAGGTGGCCGACCGTATCCAGACTCAGCGTGCCGACCTGCAATAGCGCGCTGCCCGCAGTCTGCCCGCGCCGCAACAACGACCTGACCCGAGCCTCCAATTCCGCCAAGTCAAAAGGCTTGGTCAGGTAATCGTCGGCTCCCATATCCAGCCCGAGCACGCGATCCTGGACTTTATCGCGCGCCGTCAGAATCAGCACGGGTACGCTCTTTTTACGATGCCGCAAACGGCGCAGGACTTCCGCCCCATCCATGTCCGGCAACCCCATATCCAGAATCACCAGATCAAAATCCTGCACCGCCAGCAAGCTATCAGCCCGCATACCATTATCTTCGTGGGCAACATCGTATTTGGCGCGTCGCAGGATGTGAAGTAAGCCTTCCGACAGCACTGGATCATCTTCAACGACTTGAACACGCATATTTTCAATTTAGTCAGGTTTATGTAAGAAAGAGGGATTAGCATCCAAACTACAGTATTTTTTCATATGGCGCTTCAATTGTAAAAAGGAGATTATCATGCAAACACGA
>JACPYR010000082.1 GCA_016195965.1 Nitrosomonadales bacterium
CTGTTCGTTGAGTGTGACGGTGACATAGCCGCTGTCTGCGGCAATCGCGGGCTGCTCTATGCCGACGAGTGGCTTTTGTTGTTTCGCCTGGCGCAGTGCTTCCTGGGCGCAATCCTGTTCGAAGCCGGGACGGCAATACAATAGCCAGTGAGTTTGTGGGGGTTTTTGCATGAACCTATTGTGGCACAGCGTGGGGAGTAAAAGTTGCGTGTTGAACTAACTAGGACTAAAATAGTCCCAGATTGGCGAGGTGGAGATGTTACGTTTAAGCAAGTTTGCAGATTATGGTACGCAGGTCATGGCCTATATGGCCAAGGACGGGGCCGTGCATAGTGCAAGCGAGGTGGCAAGCGGGTTGGATATGGCTGCGGCCACCGTGAGCAAGATACTCAAGATGCTGGCGCGTGAAAATCTGGTCGCTTCGGTGATGGGGGCAAAAGGCGGTTATATGCTGGCTCGCCCGCCACAGGATATTTCGATGGCTGAAATCATCAATGCAATGGACGGGCCGATTTCGATCACCGAATGCAGCGGAGATTCCTCTTGTACGCGCGAGTCGCTCTGCTCGACACGGGGTAACTGGCAGGTGATCAACCGCATCATTCAGGGGGCGCTGGAAAAGGTGAGCCTGGCTGAAATGATCAAGCCGGGCCATCAAGCCGGCAAGCACCACGTTTCCGGACAGCATATCGTAGATACGAGTGCGATCAGTAGACGCGGCAAGTCAGCATGAATTTTATTGAAGCCATCCTGGCTTCTAATGGAGATGGATATGACAATCACATTGACTGAAACAGCGGCAAAACACATCAACAGCCAGATAGAAAAGAGCGGCAAAGGCATCGGGCTGCGCGTCGGCGTAAAAAAATCGGGATGCAGCGGCTTCGCCTATACGATGGCCATCGCGGATGAGGTGCAGGAATCCGACAGGGTTTTCGAGAGCTACGGTGCGAAGGTGCTGGTGAGCAATGAAAGCCTGCCCTATCTGGATGGAACGGAGATCGAGTATGCCAAGCAGGGTTTGGGTCATGCGTTCAAATTCAACAACCCCAATGTCAAAGACCAGTGCGGCTGCGGCGAGAGCTTTGCGGTTTAAGGATACGACATGAGCACAGCATTGCAAAACCTGGTCAATCAGCCCTACAAGCACGGCTTTGTGACCGACATCGAGACCGAGGCCGTCCCCAAAGGTTTGAGCGAGGACGTGATACGCCTGATCTCAAAGAAGAAGAACGAGCCGGAATGGTTGCTGGAATTCCGCCTGTCTGCGTACCGTCACTGGCTGACTATGGAGGAGCCGAGCTGGGCGAATGTCAGTTACCCGAAGATCGATTTTCAGGACATCATCTATTTCGCGCAACCCAAGTCGAAGAAGCAGCTCGCCAGCATGGATGAAGTCGATCCTGAACTGAGGCGCACGTTTGAAAAATTGGGCGTGCCTTTGCATGAACAGAAACTGATGACGGGTGTTGCGGTCGATGTGATCTTCGACAGCGTGTCAGTGACCACGACCTACAAGGCCAAGCTGGCGGAGGTGGGGATTATCTTCTGCTCGTTTTCCGAGGCGGTGCATCAGTACCCGGAGCTGGTGCGGCAGTATCTGGGCAGCGTGGTGCCCAGCGGCGACAACTTTTACGCGGCGCTCAATTCGGCGGTGTTCACCGACGGTTCGTTCTGCTTTATTCCCAAAGGGACAAAGTGCCCGATGGATCTGTCCACTTATTTCCGGATCAATACCGAAGGCTCGGGACAGTTCGAACGCACGCTGATTATCGCCGAGGAGGGCGCTTCGGTGTGTTATCTGGAAGGCTGCACCGCGCCGCAGTTCGACACCAACCAGCTGCATGCGGCGGTGGTCGAGCTGGTCGCGCTGGACAATGCCGACATCAAGTATTCGACGGTGCAGAACTGGTATGCGGGCGACGAAAACGGCAAGGGCGGTATTTTCAATTTTGTTACCAAGCGCGGCCTGTGCAAGGGAGTCAATTCGAAGATTTCCTGGACTCAGGTCGAGACCGGCTCCGCGATCACCTGGAAGTATCCGAGCTGCGTGCTGCTGGGCGACAACTCGATAGGGGAATTCTATTCGGTCGCGCTGACCAATCATCTGCAACAGGCCGATACCGGCACGAAAATGATCCATGTCGGCAAGAACACGCGCAGCAAGATCATCTCGAAAGGCATCTCGGCGGGGCGTTCGAGCAACTGCTATCGCGGCCAGGTCAAGGTGGGCAGCCGTGCGACCGGAGCCAGGAATTATTCGCAATGCGACTCGATGCTGATCGGCGACCGCTGCGAGGCGAGCACCTTTCCTACGATAGACGTGCAGAACACCAGCGCGACGATAGAGCATGAGGCATCGACTTCCAAGATAGGCGAAGACCAGATGTTCTTTTTTGCGCAGCGCGGCATCGACTCTGAGGAGGCGATTTCGATGATCATCAACGGCTTTTGCAAGGACGTGTTCGTGCATCTGCCTATGGAATTTGCGGTCGAGGCAACCAAGTTGCTCGGTCTGAAACTGGAAGGAAGCGTAGGATGATTAATCAAGGTAGCAAGGTATTGCTGGATGTCAAAAATCTCAAGGCCTCAGTGGATGGGGTCGAGATACTGAAGGGTGTCGATTTGACCGTGCATGCAGGCGAGGTGCACGCGATCATGGGCGTAAACGGTTCGGGCAAGAGCACCTTTTCCAAGGTGCTGGCGGGACATCCGGACTATAGCGTGACAGGTGGCAGTGCAAGCTTTGCGGGCAAGGAGCTGTTTGCGCTGGAGCCTGAGGAGCGTGCGCGTGCCGGATTGTTTCTGGCCTTCCAGTATCCGGTGGAGATCCCCGGTGTGTCGAACAGCGCGTTGCTGCGCATGGCCTATAACACGCTGCAGAACGAGCGCGGGCTCGAAGAGCTCGATCCGCTTGAATTCGAAGACCTGATGCAGGAGAAGATCAAGGTTGTCGAAATGGATCCCAGCTTCCTGGGCCGTAGTGTCAACGAAGGATTTTCCGGCGGCGAGAAGAAACGCAACGAGATACTGCAAATGGCCGTGCTCGAACCCAAGCTGGCGATACTGGACGAAACCGATTCGGGCCTGGATATCGATGCGCTGCGTATTGTCGCTAACGGCGTCAACAGCCTGCTCACACCCGATAACGCGGTGGTGATGGTGACGCATTACCAGCGTCTGCTGAATTACATCGTGCCTGATTATGTGCATGTGATGAGCGGTGGCCGCATCGTCAAGACCGGCGGCAAGGAGCTTGCGCTGGAGCTGGAGGAGCGCGGTTACGACTGGTTGAGGGCGGCTGCGTGATGTCGGCCAGGGAACAATGCTTCGAGCAACTCTTGCTGGGCAGGGCTGCCCCCTCGGCTGGCTGGTTGAACGATGTCCGTGCTGCGGCGCTGGCGAGTGCACGTGCGCTGAATTTTCCTTCCGAGAGACACGACGATTGGCGCTTCACCGACTTGTCGCCGCTGTTTCAGCACGGCTTCCATCCGGTCGTTTCGTTTGCCAGATTGACGTTGGCCGACATCGAAAAATTTCTGGTCGCTGAATCGATCAGGTTGGTCTTTGTCGACGGCAGTTATAGCGCTGAGCTATCCGATTTGACGCGAGCCGGTTCGGGAGTGGTCGTTAAGTCGCTCATTGAATGTCTGGGTGACCAGCAGGTCGAGAATCATTTTGGGCAACATGCGCACTATCTGCAAGATGCCTTTGTTGCCCTGAACACCAATTTCTTCGAGGATGGCGCGTTTGTCCATGTGGCGGGCGCAGTTGCAGCGCCTGTCCATATTCTGCACATCGCGACCCGGCGCGAAACGCCTTCGGCGATCTACCCGCGATGCCTGGTGGTGATGGAGCCGAACAGCCACGCGACTGTGATCGAAGATTTTGCCGGCCATGATGGCAACGACAAGCAAGATGGAGTTTATTTTTCCAATGCGGTGACGGAAGTGGTGCTTAAGGATTACGCACAGTTGCGGCATGTGCGCGTGCAACGCGAAGAAAAAAGCGCTTTCCACATCGGACACGGCTCGGTCTCGGCAGCGAAGGGCAGCGTCTATACCTCCACTGCGCTCGCATTTGGCGCGCGCGTGTCCCGTCACTCTCTGCATGTGACCCAGCAGGGAGAGGGCGCTGAAATGCACCTCAACGGACTGGCCTTGATAACGGGGCGCCAGATTGCCGATACGCACACGCAGATCGAACATGCGGTACCGCGCGGCAAGAGCACCCAATTGCACAAATGCATAGCAGACGGTGCATCGCATGCGATATTCAGCGGCAAGATCGTCGTGCATGTCGGGGCTAAGGGAACCGATTCGACGCAAAGCAGCCGCAATCTGCTGCTCTCAGGCAAGGCTCACATCGACACCCAGCCGCAGCTGGAAATCTTCAACGACGACGTGAGTTGCAAACATGGCGCGACGGTTGGACAGATCGATGCCGATGCGCTGTTCTTCCTGAAGAGCCGCGGGCTGACCGAGGAACGCGCGCGCAACCTGCTCACCCACGCCTTTGCCGCCGAGATCATCGACAAAATCCCGGTGCCCTCGCTGGTCGCATCCTTGGGCCGCACCATGCTGAAAGAGAACATATGAACGCCGCCTATCCAAAACGCTCTCTGGATGTCGAAAAAATCAGGGGTGACTTCCCGATCCTGAAGTTGCAAGTCAACGGCAAGCCGCTGGTCTACCTGGACAACGCGGCCAGCAGCCAGATGCCGCAAGCCGTCATCGACCGCATCGTGCGTTACCAGAGCGAAGAACACTCCAACATCCACCGTGCGGTGCATTATCTGAGTGAGCTGGCGACGAAAGAATTCGAGGAAGCGCGCGTCAAGGTGCAAAAGTTTATCAATGCGAAAGAATCGCGCGAGGTGATTTTCACGCGCGGCACGACCGAGGCGATCAACCTGGTGATGCACGGCTATGGCCGCGCTTTCATAGGCCGTGGCGATGAGATCATCATATCCGGGCTTGAGCACCACGCGAACATCGTTCCATGGCAGATGCTGGCGGAAGAAAAAGGCGCGGTGCTGCGCGTGATCCCGATGAACGATGCGGGCGAGTTGCTGATCGACGAATTCGAGGCGCTGTTCAATGCCAAGACAAAATTCCTCGCGCTGACCCATGTGTCGAATGCGCTAGGCACGATCAATCCGGTCAAGCAGATGGTCGCCTTTGCGCACAAACACGGTGTGCCGGTATTGCTGGACGGGGCGCAGGCCGCGCCGCATCAGGTGCTGGATGTGCAGGAGCTGGATTGCGATTTCTATGCGTTCTCCGGGCACAAGATGTGCGGGCCAACCGGGATCGGCGTGCTGTATGGCAAGGCGCAAATGCTGGAGAAGATGCAGCCATACCAGGGCGGCGGCGACATGATCCTGTCGGTGACTTTCGAGAAGACCACCTACAACGTCATTCCGGCCAAATTTGAGGCGGGTACGCCGCCCATCATGGCGGCGATCGCGCTGGGTGCGGCGATCGATTATCTGCAGAGTATCGGCATGGCCAACATCGAGGCATACGAACATGAATTGCTGGCTTATGCGACCGAGCAGGTCTCGTCTATGCCCGGCGTCAGGGTCATCGGCACCGCCAAGCATAAGGCGGCGGTGATGTCGTTCGAGATCAAGGGCGTTCACCCGCACGATGTCGGCACGATCCTGAATTCAGAGGGCATCGCGATTCGCACCGGCCATCATTGTGCCCAGCCGGTGATGCAGCGCTTCCATGTGCCGGCCACTGCGCGCGCCTCGTTCGCGTTCTACAACACCAAGTCCGAAATCGACAAGCTGGTCGTGGGTATACGCAAGGTGCAGGAGATGTTTTCATGAGCGATACCACTTCGTCAGACATGCGCCAGCTATACCAGGAAGTCATTCTGGACCACAACCGCAAGCCGAGGAACTGGGGTTCTATTCTGGGAGCGAACCGGCATGCGGAAGGACACAACCCGCTGTGCGGCGATCACATCAAGCTGTCGATGAATGTGCTGGACGACAAGATCGAGAGTATCGCATTCGAAGGTCATGGCTGCGCGATCTGCAAGGCCTCCGCCTCGATGATGACCGGTGCGGTCAAAGGCAAGTCCATGCAGGACGCGGAAACAATGGTCGAAGAATTTCGTGGCATGGCGACCGGCACACTCGATCCGGACAATCAGGATAATCATCTGGGCAAACTGAAGGTGTTTGCTGGAGTGAAAGACCTGCCGTCACGGGTCAAGTGCGCGATCCTGCCCTGGCATACGCTGCATGCCGCCTTGCATCCTGTTCTGGGCCCTGCCGAAGGGTCAGAAAACTCGGTCTCGACGGAAGGCGCAGCCGATCCCATTCCCGGCGCTGAAATAGGCGGACAATAATTATGCCCAAAATTGCTGATATAGAAGACACACCCAATCCGAACGCGGTCAAGTTCGTGTTGAAGGAAAGATTGACCTGGGGCACGGCGCATTCTTTTGCCAGCTCTGAGGCCGCCGCCGCCGATCCGCTCGCCGCAGCCTTGTTTGCCATTCCCCACGTCACCAACGTGTATTACATGGACAAATGGATTACCGTCACCCAGGATGGCGAGGCCGACTGGCCGACATTGGTTAGGGAAATCGCAATGCCGATCCGGGAAGCTGAAGCAGCCGTGAAACCGGCAGCCGATGCCGAATCCAGTTTTGAGGATGACGAGCCGAGGCTGGCTGCGATCCGTAAATTGCTGGACGAGCAAATTCGCCCCGCGCTGATGGCAGATGGAGGTGACTTGCAAATCGTGGGGCTGGAGGAAAACTTACTGACGATACGCTATTTCGGCGCATGCGGCAGTTGCCCGAGTTCTCTCGCCGGGACGTTATCGGCGATCGGCAATCTGGCGCGCACCATAGAACCCGACATCGAAGTTGAAGTGGTATGAGCGGGTGGGTGGATGTCGCCAAGGCTGAAGAAATCATGCCGGGGCACCCCGTGCACATCGAAGTGGATGGCGCCGCCATCGCCGTATTCAAACTGGACCAGTCGTTCTACGCGATCGAAGATGTCTGCACCCATGATGGCGGCAGGCTGACCGGAGGTTGTGTCGAGCATGACCAGATCGTCTGTCCGCGCCACGGTGCCCGATTTTCTATTAGAACCGGTGAGGCATTAACCGCCCCGGCCTATGAGCCGACCACGATATTTCCGGTCCGAATCGAAAATGGAGTAGTGCAGGTCAGGGATGATCGCTGGGATGAGTGATCGTGCATCGCTGGCAGTACAACAACCATTTCAATGGGCAATTTTGAAAATCTGATTCTGTCCTTCCGGTTTGGGCCGACATCACGTCTGCACCTTATATAATATTGCTGCCGGGTCAGGCCGCATTAGTTTTGATGGGGACCCCAGGCGACGCATTTCAAATTAAACTTGAATGACATCATGAGCAATCAAAAAGCCCCGGCCACTGCGACACCAGACCTTGTTGCTTCTTGGCAAAAACCAGCAGAAATTTCCAATTCTGTTTCCGGCAACGAGATATCAATAATAGTAGGCTTGTTAACGCTGTTATGCCTGGTCGTTTTCCACAAATTTATCTTCGGCTCTCTGGTTTATTTATTTAATGACATTGGCGGGGATACGCTAAATTTCTATTACCCTTCTTATGTCAATATTTCTGAGATGCTGCGGGAGAGCGGCGTTCCCGGCTGGTCTTTCGAGCAAGGACTGGGTCAAAACGTATTTCCATTCAGTCTGAGTGACCCCACCACCTATTTGCTTTATCTGCTGGGCAGCGACAGTTTGCCGTTTGGCCTCGTTTGGGTGGAGATATTTAAAATCATCTTCAGCGGTCTGCTGTTTTTCCTGTTCCTGAAGAAGCTAAGGCTGGATACTCAAGCCGCTTATCTGGGCGGATTACTATACGCATTTTCCGGCTTCATGATCGTGGGCGGAAGCTGGTATGTATTTTCCACGCTGGGTTTGTATGCGGCTCTCACCCTGCTGTCCTTTGAAATGCTGTATTCAGAAAATAAATGGTGGTTATTCCCAATCAGCGTCGCGCTGATCGCGGCCTACAATTTTGTCAGTCTCTATACCGCCAGCTTATTCCTGTTGCTTTATGTGATTTTCAGGCTGCTTGCCGAGGAGGAGATCAATATCAAAAAACTCGCATCGCTGTTGCTGCATCTGTTGTTACTGGGTGCGCTGGGAGTACTCCTGAGTGCGGTGCTTTCTATCCCCAACTTGCTGCAAATGATAGATAGCCCGCGTGTATCGGGGAGCGCCTCGTTGACTAATGAGCTGGCGGCTCTTCCGATGCTCGAGCCGGGTGATCGTAATTATTTGGCAACCCTGCTCATGCGCACTTTTTCCAGCGATCTGCTTGGCAATGGCGGCGCTTTCAAAGGCTGGAGAAATTACCTTGAGGCTCCGATGAGTTATTGCGGTCTGATCAGCCTGATATTGGTCCCGCAAATATTTTTGTTTCTGAAAAAACGACAGCAAATCGTATTTGGCATATTCATCGGGCTTTTCATATTTGCCGAAATTTTCCCCTGGTTCAGGATGGGTTTCTGGTTGTTTCAGGGGGACTACTTCAGGGATTTCTCCCTGTATGTTTCCATCATCGTCATACTCTTCGCGGTGTTGGCATTAGACAGGATGATCAAGGGTCGGAAAGCCAATCTCTGGGCGTTGGCAGCCACTCTGGTCACATTGCTGCTTTTGTTATATTTCCCCTACGATCTCAATCTTCAAAGCGAAAGTGGTTCCATCACTCAATTGCGCTCGGCGATAGATCACGGCCTGCAAGCCCAAATTGCGCTGTTTTTGGTATTGCTGACCGCGACCTTGAGTTTATTGTCTTTCGACCAATACAAAAAATATGCGCAGCTATGTTTGTTAGCCATTGCGCTCATTGAACTGGCGAGTTTCTCTTACGGCACCGTCAACCAGCGAGATGTCCTTACCGCCGCAGATATGCAGCATAAAATCGGCTATAGCGATCATTCCAACGAGGCTGTCGCATTTATCAAGCAGCAGGACCCGGGGTTTTTCAGGATCGAAAAAAATTATGGTGGATATAACGATTCCAAGGTGCAGCATTATTTCGGCAGCAGCTCTTATCATAATTTTAATAAACTGAATTACATTAATTTCTTAAGCGCATGCGGCATATTGAATCCGCAGAACGAAAGTGAGACCAAATGGGTAGACGGTGTGAAAAATTCCCCCCTGTTACAGGCGTTAACCGGGGTCAGATATTTGCTATTCAAAGGTGATTGGAGGTCGTACGCTATATTGACTGACACCTATACGGAAATCGGCCATTTCGAAGACGTGGCCGTTTTGAAATCCAGATACGCTTTGCCTATGGGGGTGGCTTACGACACTTATATGGTGCAAAGCGACTTCGACAGGCTGGATGACAATCGCAAACAAATAGCGCTGCTTAAAGCAATCGTGATTCCAGATCGTCTGGCAGCTGATTTTTCCACGATGAACAGAATGTCGGAAATCAACCTTACTATAGATGGCTATAGCGCTCACGAGATGGCTATGGATACGGATAAATTAAAGGCCAACAGTCTCCATGTGAATAGTTTTTCAAATAACGCCATCGACGGAGTAATAAATACCCGGATCAAGCAATTGGTGTTTTTCAGCTTTCCATATGACGTCGGATGGGTGGCAAAAGTGAACGGTCAAGAGGCTAATATTTTAAAGGTGGATAGCGGTCTTAGCGCAGTCTTGGTCGATGCGGGAAATAATGCCATCTCTTTGCAATATTCCCCACCTTTCTTGGCAAAGGGCTTGTATCTCACGATGCTTGGATTGTTTATCTTTGGCGCAATGATATTTGGGCTCAGAGCGGTTCAGGCCAAACCGGCATGAGAATGTATTGTGGCGCAGGTTGGGGTGGCAGCTCGAAGATGGTAATATCCGCGCCTCTTTTTAGGGCTGGGATGTAATGGGTAGACGCTATGATTTGATCGTGTTCGACTGGGATGGCACGGTGATGGATTCGACTGCGGTGATCGCGGGTTCAATACAGGCCGCGTGCCGCGATCTGGGGGCAACGATTCCGGATGACCAGACTGCCCGGCACGTGATAGGGTTGGGCCTGGATCAGGCGTTGCGCTATGCCGTGCCGGATTTGCCGGAGGCAATGCGCCCCGATCTGGTGGAGCGCTATCGCCATCATTTTTTGTCACAGGATCAGGCGATCCCGCTGTTCGAGGGAGCGCGTGAAACGATAGCGGAATTACACGGCGCGGGTTATTGGCTGGGAGTGGCGACCGGCAAAAGCCGTGCGGGGTTGGGCAGGGCGATGGACTCTTCCGGCATGCAGGGGTTTTTTCATGCGACCCGTACCGCGGACCAGACTTTTTCCAAGCCTAATCCGGCGATGTTGTTTGAGCTGATGGATGAGTTGGCCGTCAGCGCGGAGCGCACCCTGATGGTGGGGGATACCACGCACGATGTGCAAATGGCGTTGAATGCCGGGGTCGATGTTGTGGCGATAGGGCACGGCGCACATCCGGCCCAGCAATTGCAGGAGTTGAATCCGCTGGCGCTGGTGGGAGATTTTGTGGAGTTGCGCGCTTGGTTTAAAGCAAACGCTTAATGATTTGAAGAGAGGAATACGATGCCGGATCAGAATAATTGGGAACGCGGTGTGCTGGAAAAGCTGGCGATGTCTGCGATACAGGAACAGCGCCGCGCACGACACTGGGGAATTTTTTTCAAGACGCTGACGCTGGGATTCATGTTCCTGGTGCTGTTTATTTTTATGGGCTGGATGGGCAAGAGTGAGGTTGCGCTGAGCACGGGAAAACACACCGCGCTGGTGGAAATGCAGGGGGTCATTTCGGCGGAAAGCATCGCGAGCGCCGACAACATGATTCCCAGTTTGCAGGACGCCTTCAAGGACAAGAACACCCAGGGCGTGATTCTGCGTATCAACAGCCCGGGCGGCAGTCCGGTGCAGGCCGGGCAGATCAACGACGAGATACGCAGGCTGCGCGCCCAGTATCCGAACATCCCGTTGTATGTGGTGGTCGATGACATCTGCGCCTCCGGCGGCTATTACGTGGCGGTGGCAGCAGACAAGATTTTTGTGGACAAGGCCAGTCTGATCGGCTCGGTCGGGGTGTTGATGGACGGCTTCGGTTTTACCGGAACCATGGAGAAGCTGGGCGTCGAGCGTCGCCTGATTACGGCGGGGACCAACAAAGGCTTCCTCGATCCATTTTCTCCGCTCAATGCGGCCCAGCAGGAATATGCCAAGCAGATGCTCGCGGAAATTCATCAGCAGTTTATCGATGTGGTGAGGAAAGGGCGCGGCAAGCGACTCAAGGAAACCCCGGATACGTTCAGCGGTCTGGTGTGGAACGGCCAGCGCGGCGTGGAGATGGGGCTGGCGGACGGCTTCGGCACGATAGAATCGGTGGCGCGCGATGTCATCAAGGCCGAGAATATCGTGGATTTCACCACCAAGGAAAATTTTGCCGACCGTCTGGCCAAACGCTTTGGCGTCGGCGCGATGAGCGCGCTGGGTTTTTCCGCACATTCCGGCGGCATCAGCCTGCGCTGACCATAGTCTGGTTTTTTAGCTTACTGGACTAGAAAATGAACCCAATGTCATCTTCAGCCCGCATCGGGAAATTTTCTCCCTGGGTGCTGGTGCTGCTCGGTGCAGCCCTGGCGATGGCAGCCTACCTGCAGGCATTGCATTATCCGTTTGTTTCTGACGATGCCGCCTACATCACCGAAAATAACAAATTGTCGGGGTTGCATTTCGCCGATTTGTGGCGCCTCTTCGTCGAGCCGTACAACCGTAACGCTGAATTTCTGCCGTTGCGCGAGCTTTCATACTGGTTCGACATCACGCTATTCGGGTTGAATCCGGCCGCTTTCCGGGTGCATAACATGGTGTTGTACCTGCTGTGCTTGCCGCTGGTTTATGCGGTTACATCGGGCGTATGGCGCTATTTCCGCCCAGCGGATGCGGCCGGTGCGCCATGGGTAGCGGCAGTCGTTGCCGCATTGTTCGCGTTGCAACCCTCGCATGCCGAAGCAGTGGTGTGGATCAGTGGCCGCAAAGACGTGCTGTCAACGCTGTTCTCGCTGCTGGCCATATGGCTTGCGCTCAACTCCAAGCGTGGGCAGGGTCTTGCTGCGCCTTATGCTGTCGCGACTCTGGCGGCGTTGCTCGCGGCAATGCTGGCGAAGGCATCGGCTTTTGCGGTAGCGCCGGTCATCGCGCTGCTCTGGCTGTTGTTCTGGCGCGATGTTCCGGCGCATAGCCGACGCCGGTCTCAGTTGTTATGGCCTTTGGCCGGTTTGCTGATCGCGGCAGGGGTTTCCGCGATTTTCGCGTCAATTGTCACCTCAAGGACGCCGTTTTATTTTGGCGTCGAGGCGGTTACCAGATCGCTGGCCGTGCTGGGGTGGTTATCCCGTCTTGCCATCAGTCCGGAAAGCCGCCACTATCTGTACCCGGTATTTGAGGATCCATACCTGCCCGCCATGGTCGCTCTGGGCGTGGCGATACTGGCGGCGGCTGCGGTCGGTGCAGCTGCGCTGTGGCGGAATCGGTCGCTGGAGGGATTCTTGATCGCGGTCTTTGTTCTGCTCTGCATACCCAGTATTCAACTGATTCCCTATCAGCCTCCCTCGCTGGTTTCGGACCGCTGGTTGGCGCTTGCCGTGTGGCCAGTCGCGCTGTTGCTGGTCACCCTGTCGTGGCGACTGAAATTGCGGCCTCGCGCGGCGCTATTGCTGGTGGTTGCGTTGTGCTGGGGTTACCAGACGGTAGAACGTCCCCGCGACTGGCGCAGTTTTGAAACGCTGCTGGATGCCGATTTGCGCGCTTATCCGGGATATTACATGCCTGCTGTGTATAAAATTGTGGGCATACAGCTGGCAGAAGGATTGGTGCGCGACGCGAACGAAACGGCTAACCGGATTTCAGATCCCGCCTACCGGGACATCATGCTTGGAATGATCCGGACTTACTATGCCGTACATGTCGATGCGGTGAGAACGGGTAACCCCCAGGAAGCGATGTCACAACTGCGGAAAGTCTTTATCGAATTGCAGCAAAAGCCCGATCAAACCAAGTGGAATACGCCCATCAACATTTTCTGGGAAAAGAGACGGGCTGTGCTTGAAAACGAATGGAGGTTTCTTGCATCGAGCTTTCCCGGCGATGAGCTGGTGCGCTACCACGTCGGGTTATGGATGCTGGATGACCATCGCTATAGAAACGCGGTAATCTACCTGCGTGCAGCAATTGAATCGCAACGGCTACCCGATGTCGTGCGTGGTTCGGCCTACAGGAGCCTGGGCATGGCACTGTTGGGCAGCGGCCATGCTGCCGAGGCAGAAGCGCCGCTGCGCGTCGCGCTGGAGCAATCCCCTCCCGACTTGCAGGCGTATTGTTCTCTTGCCGAGCTGTACAAGCAAACTGGACGCAGCGAAGAGGCGCTGCGTGCAGCAGCAAATTGTCGCATGACAAACCAATGAATCGGCTGCTTGCGTTCATCCGTCCGCATGCGCCCTTGGTACTGGTATTGGCGAGCGCACTGCTCGCCGTTGTTTTTTATTTTCCTGCACTGCACTACCCGTTTGTTTCCGACGATACGGGTTATGTCACCGAGAATGCCAAATTGGCCGCGCTGCGCTTCCCCGAGCTATGGCGTTTGTTTACCGGACCGTACAATGATTTTGCCGAGTTCCTTCCGCTACGCGAGCTGTCCTACTGGTTCGATATCACGCTGTTTGGCCTGAATCCGGCGGCATTCAGGATTCATAACATTGTGTTGTATCTGCTCAGTCTGCCGCTGGTCTATGCCGCTACGCTGGGCGTGTGGCGATATTTCAGACCGATGGACACTGCGCCATGGGCCGCAGCCGCAGTGACCGCATTGTTTGCGCTGCATCCCGCACTGATCGAGCCCGTGATCTGGATCAGCGGTCGCAAGTATGTGCTGCCCAATCTATTTGCATTGCTGGCGATCTGGTTTGCTATAAACGCCAGGCGCGAACACAAGCTTTACCCGCCCTATGCGGTCGCGGCGCTGGCCGCCTTTGTCGCGGTGACCTTCTCCAAGGCATCCTATATCACCGTGGCGCCGGTGATCGCGATGCTGTGGCTGATTTTCTGGCGCGATACTCCGATGCCAAACCGGCTGCGTTCCCAGTTGGGCTGGCCGGTCGCGGTCATGCTGGTGACCATGCTGCTGGTGCTGATTTTTATTGCCAGTGCACAAGGGTATATGGCCGACAGCGGGGTGACCTCTCCGGTGTTTGAGTTTGAGATGATCGCGCGGTCATTGGCTGTGCTGGGCTGGCTGGTGCGCCTTGCGTTCAGCCCGGAGCATCGCCATTACCTGTATCCGGTGCTCGAAGACAATTCTTTCACCGTGATGGCTGCACTCGGTGCCGCAGTGTTGGGCGTTGTCGCGTTTGGCCTGAGCATGCTGTTGCGCAAACGATCGCTGGAAGGATTTGCGCTGACGGTTTTTTTCCTGCTGTGCTTGCCTTACCTGCAATTGATTCCCTATGCCCCGCCGTCACTGGTTCAGGACCGCTTCCTGGCGCTCGCGGTGTGGCCGGTTGTGCTGTTGGTCGTCGCGCTGGTGTGGCGTTTGCAGCCGATGCCCCGTGTGGCGATATTGCTGGTCATCGCAATGGCGTGGGGTATTCAGCTAGCCGAGCGTCCGCGCGATTGGCGCAGCTTTGAAACACTGGTGGATTCCGATGTGCATGCCTATCCCGGATACAGCATGCCTGCGATGTATCAAACGGATTTCCAGCTAGCCCAGGGTAAGTTGAACGAAGCCGAAGCGACGGCGAACAGCATTGCCGTTCCGGAAATCCGCAGCAACATGGTCAAGCTGGTCGGGGCGCATCAGGCCGTGGCCGAGGCGATATCGACGGGTGATTCCCGTCACGCGATGGACCGTTTGGTGGATTTCGGCCACGATCTGCAGAACATACCCGATGGAGCACGCTGGAATGTGGCGATAGGCATCGTGTGGCGTATCAACCGGAAATATCTGGGGTTTGAATGGCGCAGGCTGGCCGGGCGTTTTCCGGAAGATGAACTGCTGCGATACAATGCCGGCTTGTCGCTGTCGGGCATTCAGCAATATCAGGGTGCGGTAATCCATTTGCGCGCCGCGATTGAATCGCAACGCTTAATGGCATCCTTGCGCGGGCAGGCTTACAGGAATCTGGGTGTTGCCTTGCTGAACAGCGGGCATGTGGCTGAAGCGGAAATCCCGTTGCGCGCCGCCTTGGAGCAAGCGCCCCCCGAGTTGACTGCCTATTGTTCGCTCGCCTCGCTGTACAGGCAGACCGGGCGTATCGAGGAGGCGGTACATGCGGATGCGGATTGCCGCAAGCTACCCCAAGCAGGGCCTGGACTGTGAAAACAGCCGCCACTTTTTTGTGATCGCAAGCGGGTCACTCCTCACGGATTGGGCAATAGCATAACAATGAATCGAGCGCCTTTTTCAGCAAGTATCGGCTCTTCGGCACGCATGATGCAACATGCGCCCCTAGCCGTAGTATTGCTAGCCGCGCTGGTGGCTATGGCCGCCTATGTCCAGGCGCTCAATTATCCGTTCGTTTCCGACGATCTGTATTACCTGCCCGAAAACGCCAAGCTGCTTGGGTTGCACTTTGCCGAGCTGTACCGTCTGTTTATCGAGCCCTACAATCAAATCGAATTTCTGCCACTGCGCGATCTTTCCTACTGGTTCGACATTGCGCTGTTCGGATTGAACCCCGCCGCGTTCCGGGCGCACAACATCATGCTGTATGCGTTGTGCCTGCCGCTGGTCTACGGTGTGACGCTCGGCCTGTGGCGGTACTTCCGCCCGGCAGATGAGGCCAGCGCGCCCTGGGCTGCCGCTACGGTCACAGCACTGTTTGCGCTGCATCCAGCGCACGTCGAATCCGTGGTGTGGATCAGCAGCCGCAAGGATGTGCTGTCGGTGATGTTTTCGCTGCTGGCGCTGTGGTTTGCGCTGCATGCCAGGCGGGGGCCGGGATTTTCAGCGCGCTTCGCCACGGCAGCATTAGTGGCCTTGCTGGCGGCGATGCTCTCGAAAGCGACGGCGCTGGTAGTGGCGCCGGTCATCGCGATGCTATGGCTGATGTTTTGGCTCGATGCCGCCAAACAAAGCAGGCGCTATGCGACATTGCTGTGGCCTGCCGCCAGCCTGTTGCTGGTCATGTGCGCCGCGCTGATATTTACCGCAAACAGTTCGGTAAAGGGGCCCGCGTATTTTGGCATCGAGACGGTCACTCGCTTGCTGGCCGTGCTGGGTGAACTGGTGCGTCTGGTCATCACTCCCGAGAGCCGGCATTTTCTTTATCCGGTATTCGAGGATCCGCTTTTTTATGTCATGGTCGCCGCCGGGGTTGCCGTTCTGATTGCGGCTGCAGTCGGTGCTGTACTGCTGCTGCGCAGGCGCTCCCTGGCTGGATTCGCGCTGGTGGTTTTTGTGTTGCTGTGCATGCCGTACACGCAGTTGATACCCTATGTGACGTTTTCGCTGGTTTCGGATCGCTTCCTGACGTTGGCAGTATGGCCGGCGATGCTGTTGCTGGTGTTGTTGGCATGGCGAATGAAACCCGTTCCCCGTGCAGCGCTGTTAATTATTTTCGCATTGGCATTGGGTTTTCAGACCATAGAGCGACCGCGCGACTGGTCCAGCTATGAGGCGCTGATAGACCATGATGCCGCAGGCTATCCGGGATATTACCCGCTGGCCTATCAGAAGATCACCCGCTACCAGTTGCCCCAGGGTCTATACCGCGAAGCGACCGAACGGGCGGATAAGGTGACTGTTGCAGTGGCCAGGGATGCCCTGGTGAAGCTGGTCGAATCATATCGTGCGATGCACGAGGCCGCGCAAAACGGTGATCCGCGCGATGCGCTGCTGCGTTTGCGCAACCTGGAGTCGCTGTTGAAACAAGCGCCCGCACAGGCCGCCTGGAATCCGCCCATGCTGCATTTCTGGAACAACAGCCTGGGTTCTTTTGCGCTCGAATGGCAGTATCTGGTGAAAAGTTTTCCGAATGACATGACGGTGCGTTATAACGCCGGACTGTCGCTGTTCAATATCAATAGATATGCCGAGGCGGTCGAGCAATTGGGCGCGGTGATGGCGTCGCAGCAGTTGCCGGAACATTTGCGCGGCACGACCTTGGTGTTGCTCGGCGCGGCTTTGCTGAACACGGGGCGTAGCGTAGAAGCGGAGATGCGACTGAATTCCGCCTTACAACAGTCGCCGCCAGATTTTCGCGCATATTGCGTGTTCTCGGAACTGTACAAGAAAGCCGGTCGCCTCAATGAGGCTGCCAGCGCCGAAGCAGAATGCCGTAATCATATGCAGGGGGCAGCACAATGAAAACCGTTAAAAATCCCTATTTCATCCCAACTGCGGTGTTGCGTAAAAAATTTCTTGCTTACATATTGTCCATATGCTGCGCTGTGAATTTTTTTCCACGCCTTGCATTTGGGCGAACTATGAATTTTTAGAGGCACTACATATGGATATCGGATTGCTATGCCCACATTAATTTCATCGATCTCCGGGTGGGGGCGTTACCCGGTGCAATCCTGCGAACTGGAACGCCCCGAGCGCTATGCCGATCTGCGCCCGACGGAAACCAGTCTGATAACTCGCGGTCAGGGGCGCAGTTACGGCGATGCGGCGCTGAACGAAAACGGGCGGGTGCTGTTGACCGAGCGCGTCAACCGGCTGCTGGAATTCGATGCGGAGCAGGGCACGCTACGCGCCGAGGCCGGTGTGACACTTGCGGAAATTCTTGAGGTGATCGTACCCAGGGGCTGGTTCCTTCCGGTTACGCCGGGGACGAAATTCGTGTCGCTGGGCGGCTGCGTCGCCGCCGATGTGCACGGCAAGAATCACCATCACGACGGTTCATTTGGCGACCATGTTCTCGGCATCGAACTGATCCTGGCCGACGGCAGCCGCGTGACCTGTTCCCCTTTGGAAAATCCGCAACTGTTCTGGGCTACGGTGGGCGGCATGGGGCTGACCGGCATCATCGGCGAAGTGGGGTTGAAGCTGACCCCTATACAAAGTGCGCACATGATGGTGCGCCATCATGCCGCAGCCAATCTCGAACAGTTGTTCGGGCTAATGCAGGACGCCAGTATCGATGATCGCTATACGGTAGCGTGGATAGACAGCATGGGCGCACAACTTGGCCGCGGTATCGCGATGTGCGGCCATCATGCGACGCAACAGGAAAGTCCGCCCGGATTCCAGCACAAGGGCAAAAAAAACAGCCGTGCCATCCCGTGCGATTTTCCCGCCTGGGCGCTGAATTCGCTGAGCATCGGCGCATTCAACTCACTTTATTACCGGCGGGAGGGGGCGAAGCGCGAGCCGTTTCTGAGCGGTTACGATCCCTATTTTTATCCGCTGGATGCGCTCGAAAAATGGAACCGCCTGTACGGCAAACGCGGCTTCGTGCAATACCAGTGCGTGATTCCCGATGCTTCGGCATACGATGGCATCCGTCAACTGCTGCAAGAACTTTCCGCCAGCCGCCGTCCATCCTTCCTCGCGGTGTTGAAGCGGCTGGGTGCGCAGGGCAGGGGATTACTGTCTTTTCCTATGGCCGGCTACACGCTGGCGCTGGACTTGCCGATCCGCGACGACGGATTGTTCGCGTTGCTGAACAGGCTGGATGAGATCGTTTTGCAACACGGCGGGCGGGTGTATCTGGCCAAGGATGCGCGGCTTTCTGCCGAATCTTTTGGTGCGATGTATCCGCGTTATGCGGAGTGGTTGAAGATAAAAAATGCGCTCGATCCGCAAAACAGGTTCAGCTCCAGCCTGTCGCGGCGGCTGGGTATAGGAGGCTCAGATGAGTGAAGCCGTATTGATCCTGGGCGCCACCTCGGCGATCGCACGCGCCACCGCGAACGCCTTTGCCGCGCGCGGTGCGGCCTTGTACCTGGCCTCGCGCGACACAGAGGAATTGCGCCGTATCGCGGCGGATATTCATTTGCGCTACGGCGTCGAGGTGCATCACGGGTTGTTCGACGCGGAAGCGACCGGTACGCACGACGCATTTTTCAAATCGGTGCTTGCTGCGATGCCCAAACTTTCCGGTGTCGTGCTCGCGTTCGGTTACCTCGGCGACCAGCAAGCCGCACGCGATTTCAAGATTGGAGCGCGAGTCATCGCCAGCAACTTTACCGGTGCGGCCTCCATCCTCAGTCATTGCGCGAATTATTTTGAACCTGACGGGCAAGCCCGTTTCCCCCACCCCAACCCTCCCCCGAAGGGAGAGGGGGCGAACGAAACGCTACGCGACCTTCGCGTTAAGAGGCGCGGTTTCATCATCGGTATCTCCTCGGTTGCGGGCGACCGCGGCAGACAGAGCAACTATGTGTATGGCGCGGCTAAAGGCGCACTGAGCCTTTATCTGCAAGGCTTGCGCAACCGCCTGTACGCCAGCGGCGTGCGCGTGATCACCGTCAAGCCGGGCTTCGTCGATACCGCGATGACCTATGGCTTGCCCGGACTGTTTCTGGTGGCCTCGCCGCAATCCGTAGGCGAGCGCATCGTGGCCGCTCTCGGCAAATCGGCGGATGTGGTCTACCTGCCATGGTTCTGGCGCTACATCATGCTGATCATCCGGCACATCCCTGAACCTGTATTCAAGCGGCTGAAGCTGTGAGCGCGGCACAGACGATCAAGCCGACCAATAAGCCGGTCGTGGCTGCCTTCGATTTCGACGGTACGCTGACGCGCCGCGATACGCTGCTGCCGTTCCTGTTGCATACGCTGGGTGCGTGGGCAGTGGCGCGCGATGCTCTGTTGCTGTCGCCGACGCTGGCGGGCTATGCCCTGGGTCTGATCGACAACGGTATCGCTAAGGAACGCGTTTTGATCCGTTGTCTGGGCGGGATGCGCATGGCTGATTTGCAACAGCTGGGCGAACGGTTTGCGGCGGATGTGCTGCCGGCCCTGCTGCGCGATGAGGCGATGCAACGCCTGTCCTGGCACAAACAGCAAGGCCATCGCTGCGTGGTGATCAGCGCGTCGCTGGAGCTTTATGTGCGGCCCTGGGCACTCAAGGCTGGCTTCGACGATGTGGCCGCCACGCACCTGGAAATACGGGGGGATGGATACATCACCGGCAAGTTATCCGGAGCAAATTGTTTCGGCAGCGAAAAGGTCAGGCGGCTTGAGGCGTTATGCGGCGGGACCGGCGCTTATACCCTGTACGCTTACGGTGACAGCCGGGGCGATAAGGAGCTGTTGTCTGCTGCCGATCATGCCTATTATCGAAAAATTCCGGATTGAAACAGGGAATCTTTGTTATTGTTTTGTTATGAACAGTTTAAGCGGCATGCAAATTTTCTCGAAAGGGGGGTGCTGAACATGGGCCTGGCTAATACGGCACGCATGCGGCAACTGGCCCCCTGGCTTCTGCTATTGGCCGGTGCGATGGTGGCAGTGGGCGCCTATCTGCAAGCGCTGAACTATATCTTTGTTTCCGACGACACCGTTTACATTACCGAGAATTCCAAGCTGCTGGGTTTGCATTTCAGCGAGTTGTGGCGGCTGTTTGTAGAGCCTTACAATAAATACGAATTTCTCCCGCTACGCGATCTTTCCTACTGGTTCGATATCACGCTGTTCGACCTGAATCCCGCTGCGTTCAGGGTGCACAACATCATTTTATATTTGCTTTGCCTGTTGCTGGTCTATGCAGTGACATTGGAATTATGGCGTTATTTCCGCCCGGCGGATGATGCTGCCGGTTCGTCATGGGCGGCAGCGGCGGTTACCGCATTGTTTACGCTGCATCCTGCACACGTCGAAGCCGTGGTCTGGATCAGCGGCCGCAAGGATGTGCTCTCGGGTTTGTTAGCGTTGCTTGCGCTGTGGCTGGCATTCAAAACGAAACGGGAATCGGGACTTGCACCGCGATATGCAATCGCAACGCTGTTGGCGTTGCTGGCGGCGATGCTCTCGAAGGCTACGGCTGTTGCGGTGGCGCCGATTATTGCGATGCTTTGGCTGATGTTCTGGCGCGATATTCCAAGGCGCAGCCGTTCCCAGTTGCTGTGGCCTGTTGCCAGCCTGTTGTTGGCCGCAGGCTTTGCGATGATATTCACCGCAAACAGCTCGGTGAAGGGAATCTTCTATTTCGGCTTTGAGGTGCTCATCAGGTTGCTGGCCGTATTTGGCTGGTTATTGCGTCTTGCCGCCACCCCGGAAACCCGGCATTTCTATTATCCGGTGCTCGATGATCCGTATTTACCCGTCATGGTCGCTTTCGGCGCGACGGTGTTTGCTGCTGCCATGTTCAGCATCGCAGTTATGCTGCGCAAACGACCTTCGCTGGAGGGATTTTCCCTGGTCGTTTTTTTGCTGCTCTGCATACCCTATATGCAACTGATTCCCTATGTGTCACTGTCACTGGTTTCGGATCGTTTTTTGTTCCTGGCACTGTGGCCCATCGTATTGCTGCTGGTCTGTCTGGCATGGCGCTTGAATCCTGGGCCTCGTATAGCCGTGTTATCAATCATTGCATTGTTGTGGATTTTTCAGGCCATCGAGCGACCGCGTGACTGGCGCAGTCTGGAAGCGCTGATCGATGCCGATATCCGAGCCTATCCCGGATACTATATGCCGGTTGAGCACAAAATTATTGATGTGCTGTTGAAGAGGGGCTTGCGCCAGGAGGCCGTTGCGACGGCCAACACCATAACGGATGCGGGGACGCGGAATATTTTGATCGAACTGATCCAGGCCGACTATGCGGTGAAGGAGGGGGTCAGGGCTACGGGTAATCCCCAGGAGGCGATGACGCTGCTGTGGAAATTGGAGCAGGACATCAAGCCGCCCGATCAAGCCAAGTGGAATCCGGCGATGAGGAGTTTCTGGGGGAGTATAGGATCCGCACTCATCGGTGAATGGGAATTCTTGTCCAAACAATTTCCCGATGCGGCGCCGGTACACTACAACGCCGGGCTATGGTTGTTGAAGACGCATAAATATCAGGAGGCTGTGGTACATTGGCGCGCCGCCGCCGAGTCGCCGCAACTGCCGGAATCCGCACGCGGCACCGCCTTCAAAAATTTCGGCCTCGCGCTGATGGGTGCGGGTAATGCTGCGGCAGCGGAAGCTCCCCTGCGTGCCGCCTTGCAGCAGTCTCCGCCGGATTTCCGGGCGTATTGCGCGCTTGCCGATGTGTACAAGCGCACCGGGCGGCTTGAAGATGCGGTTCGCGCCGAGTCCGACTGCCATAGACTCGCACCAAATGAAGATGCCGCGCAGTGAAACCGAGCCGATGAATTTCCTTTTCTCACTTCCCCATATGCGCCAACTTGCGCCCTATGCCGCGGTTATGCTCAGCGTTGCGTTGGCGTTGGCTGCCTACCTGCAGGTGTTGCACGCCCCGTTCCTTTCCGACGATGAACTTTACATCACCACAAATACCAGGCTGGTAGAGCTGCCCCTTAGTGAACTGTGGCGTCTTTTTATCGAGCCATACAATCCGTTTGAATTCCTTCCGCTGCGGGATTTGTCCTACCGGTTCGATATCGCACTGTTTGGTTTGAATTCAACATGGTTTCGGGTGCACAACATTCTGCTGTATCTGCTTTGCCTGCCTTTGGTTTATGCCATTACCGCGAGTTTATGGCGGTATTTTCGCCCGGCTGAGGTTGCCAGTGCTTCATGGGTAGCGGCGATCGTCACCGTATTGTTTGTTCTGCATCCCGCGCACGTGGAAGCGGTGGTTTGGATAAGCGGCCGCAAAGACGTGCTTTCGGGCGTATTTTCATTGCTCGCGCTGTGGCTCGCGGTAAAAGCCAAACGAGAGCACGGGCTTGTCCCCCGTTATGCGACTGCAAGCTTGTTCGCGTTGCTGGCGGCGATGCTCTCGAAGGCGACGGCTGTTGCGGTGGCGCCGATTATCGCCATGCTCTGGATTATCTTCTGGCGCGATATTCCTGAGCAGCACCGACGCCGTTCGGAATTGATATGGCCTCTTGCCTGCCTATTGTTGGCAGCGTGCTTTACCTGGTTTTTTACGGCGAACAGTACAGTGAAGGAGCAGGTTTATTGGGGTGTCGAGACAGCTCCCCGAGCGCTATCGGTGCTGGGGTGGCTGGCCCGTCTTTCCATCAGCCCGGAAGGCCGCCATTTCTTTTATCCGGTGTTTGAAGACAACAGGCTTACCGCCATGGTTGCATTGGGAGGCTTGGTTCTGCTTGCCGCAGTAGCCGGGATGGCAATGATGCTGAGAAAGCGGTCTATCGAGTGGTTTGCTTTGGTCACCTTTTTGCTGCTATGCCTGCCTTATACCCAGTTGATGCCTTTTTTGACGAATTCGCTCGTCTCAGACCGTTTCCTGTTTCTCCCGGTGTGGCCGATCATGTTATTGGTCGTCGCACTAGTATGGCGTTTGCAACCCGTACCCCGCGCAATTTTATTGCTCATCATTATGTTGGCTTGGAGTTTTCAGACCGTTGATCGCCCTCTCGATTGGCGCAGCCGCGAGGCGTTGGTGGATTCTGATAGCCGCGCCTACCCCGGTCATTACCTGCCCGCTTTTCAAAAAATCATAGGAGTGCAGTTGCAACGCGGTTTGAATCGGGACGCGGCTGAGACGGCCCGCAGCATCGTTGCACCAGAAATTAGAAATGTCACGATCGCTCTAATCAGCTCTGACTATGCCGTGCGCGCCGATGCGGTAGATACGGGTAATCCGCATAACGCTGTGGTGCGTCTTCAGAATTTGGAGTCGCTATTGGCGCAGCCTCCCGTGCAGATCAAGTGGAATACCCCCATGCGGCATGTATGGGAATATTGCAGGGATGCTCTTGCGACCCAATGGAATTTTCTATCCAGGCAATTTCCCAACGATGTGTCGGTGCGTTACAACGCCGGCTTATGGATGTTGAAAGTTAAAAAATATAAAGAAGCAATCGTTCATTTGCGCGCCGCAACCGAATCCCAGCTTATTCCGGAATCCGCACGGGGCACCGCATTCAAGAATTTCGGCCTCGCGTTGATGGGTGCGGGTAATGCTGCGGAAGCGGAAGCGCCCCTGCGTGCCGCGTTGCAGCAGTCTCCGCCGGATTTTCGGGCGTATTGTTTGCTCTCGGATGTATATAAGCGGACTGGGCGGATTGAATATGCCGCTCGATCCGAGGCCGATTGTCATAGACTGGCGCCACGGGAATGAATAGCGCAATGAGCCGCATATGAATCACAAACCGACTGTGCCAAGGTTTTACGTATACAAAGGCAATTATTTAAAATGAAAACTCCTTTTGAGATGTTGCGTCTGATGCGCCCCCACCAGTGGGTAAAGAACGTCTTTGTGTTTACCGGACTGTTGTTTGGTCATGCCTGGCATGATACGCATCTGGTCGCGCAAGTGCTGATCATTTTCATCGCCTTTTGCCTGGTATCCAGCGCTATCTATACCCTCAACGACATCGTCGATCTGGAACAGGACAGGCAGCATCCCAAGAAGTGCCGGCGACCCTTGGCTTCCGGCTCGGTATCCATACCCGCAGCCGTCATGCTCGCGGCCCTGTTGGCTGCGTTGGGCCTGGTGCTGGCCTATTTTGCAGCACCGGTGGTGTTGGCGATGCTGATCGGTTATGCGCTGATGAATATCGCATATTCGCTACACCTCAAGCATGTGGTGATTCTCGATGTGTTCATCATCGCTACCGGATTCATGTTGCGCATTCTGGTCGGCACGCTGGGGGTGGGTATCCCGCCTTCGCAATGGCTGCTGCTGTGCGGATTGATGGTGACGTTGTTCCTGGGTTTCACCAAACGCCGCGCAGAAATCATCGCATTGACCGGCGATAAAGCCGCGCATCGTAAAGTGTTGGAGCACTACAGTCCGGTGCTGCTGGACAAGATGATAGGGATTACTGCGGCGGGGCTGATCATGAGCTACAGCCTGTACACGATGAATGCCGACACGATACGCATCCACAACACAGCCAACCTGATCTACACGGTACCGTTTGTGATGTACGGGGTATTCCGTTACATCTACCTGCTGCATCACCAGAGCCGTGGCGGTGACACGGCGCATGATCTGGTGCGCGACCATCATTTGCTGATGGCGGTTGGAGCGTGGCTGGTGGCGACCATGCTGCTGATCGCCTGAACATGACCATATCGGGACATGACCAGCATAAGCCGCATGCTGTTCTGAGCGGCTGGCGCTTCCGCGCGTTGCTGTTGATCGTGCTGCTGAGTGCGCTCGGCTACCTGGCATTTTCGCTGTGGGGCGGTTGGCGGGAGGTCGTGGCGGCCATCGTGCGCGTGGGTTTTATCGGTATTGCCATCGCGCTCACGCTGTCGCTGGTCAACTATGGGCTGCGTTTCGTGCGCTGGCAAAAATACCTCGCGCTGCTCGGTCATCGCATTCATACCCCGGAAAGCCTGCGCATCTATATCGCGGGTTTCGGGCTGACCATACTGCCCGGCAAGGCGGGCGAGACGATACGCAGCGTGTTCCTCAAGCAGCACGGCGTCTCTTACCCGGAAAGCCTCGCGGCATTTTTCTCCGAGCATTTTGCCAACCTCATCGTGATGCTGTTGCTGGTCGCAGTCGGCTTGTGGATATATCCGCAGGCGCAGATGCTGGTGGTAATCCTGGCGGCGATGATATTGGCCGTGCTGGTGGTTCTCCAGCAAACCAGATGGTTGCAAGCGCTCGAGTCTTTCGCGGAAAAACGCTTGTCTGCTCGGATGGGCAGGCTGGTGAGCCACGCTATCGAGATCGTGCTGCACTCCGGGCGCTGCTTCAGCCTGACTATGCTGCTGTATGGCATAGTCTTGGGGTTCGTGGCCTGGGGCGCAGAGGGTATGGCTTTCTATTACGTCATGCGGCTGCTCGGCAGCGATCTGCCGCTGCAGGTCGCGCTGTTTATCTATGCTTTTTCGATGCTGATTGGCGCGCTCAGCTTTTTACCCGGCGGCCTGGGCGGGGCCGAGGCGACGATGGTCGCGCTGCTGATGCTGAATCATGTCGCGCAGCCGCAGGCGGTCGCGGCGACCGTGCTGATCCGTCTGGCGACGCTGTGGTTCGCGGTGGCGCTGGGCATTTTTGCGCTGTTGTTGCCCGAACGGAAAGAGGGCAGGCCACAGCAGGCCGGTGGAGATAGTAGCCCTTAATCCGTCGATGCTTTATGATACGGCGAGAAAAATCATAATTCCTATTTGCCAGCGTTCATGAATGCGATTACACGAAAAACAGACGGTCATCCGGTCTTGATTATCGGCGCGGGGCGCGGGGGCTCGGCGCTGCTGGAAATGTTTCTGGAAGACCCTTTGATCGAGGTGATCGCGATCGCGGATTCGAATTCCGCCGCACCCGGCATCGAACTGGCCAGGAGCCGCGGCATCCAGACTTTCGCGAGTGCCAGCGCGGCGTTGCAGGCCTGCAAGGATTACCCAGACAGTATCGTGTACAACATGTCGCACGACGACACGATCGCCGAAGAGGCGGCCAGGGTCCTCGGCAACAAGAGAGTGACCAGCGGTGCGGAAGTCAAGCTGTTCTGGCAGATGGTGACCAACCTCAGGCAAATCAAGAACGATCTCGAGAGAAGCCAAAGCCAGTTGCAGGCCATCATACACAGCGTGATGGATGGCATCATTACGATCGGCGAATCGGGAGAGATACAGGGATTTAATCCGGCCGCCGAGCAGATGTTCGGTTATTCGCAACAGGAAGTGCTGGGCAAGCAACTCACAATGCTGATGCCCGAGCCGGATTGCAGCCTGCATCCGGAGTATATCGAGCAGTATGTGAGCTCGGGAACGGGGAGCGTATTGGGCGGGCGCAGGCGCGAGGTCGTCGCGCTGCGGAAAAACGGCGAGCAGTTTCCGATGGAGCTGTCCGTGTCCGAGATGCTGTTCGGCGGGCAGCGTTATTTTATCGGCATAGTGCGCGACATCACGGAGCGCAAGCAAGCCGAGCAGAAAATCGCGCATCTGGCGCACTACGACTACCTGACGGACCTGCCCAACCGCGCATTGTTCCTGGATAACCTCAAGTACTCGATTTCACTGGCCCAGCGTAACAGCTACAAAGTGGCCGTGATGTTTCTCGACCTGGACGGGTTCAAGCAGGTCAACGATACGCTGGGTCACGAAGGCGGCGACCTGTTGCTGCAGGAGCTGGCCAAGAAACTCAAGGCGGTCATCCGGACTTCCGATACCGTGGCGCGGGTGGGCGGAGACGAGTTTGTGTTCGTGCTGAACAATGTCGGATCGCGCGAGCATGCTGCGGCGATGGCGAATAAAATTATCGCCACCCTGGTGGAACCGGTCGAGATCAAGCAGCTGCGTTTCCAAGTGGGCGGCAGCGTCGGCATCGCGCTGTTCCCGGACGACACGGACGATCCCGGAATGCTGATCCGGCAGGCCGATGAGGCCATGTATCAGGTCAAACAGAGCGGGAAGAATGCATACAAGTTTTACCAGAAATGATCCGGCGTGGGGTGATCGCCCGGATGGCGATTGACCGCAGGCATTGCTGAGACGATCCGCCCTCGGGCGGATTTTTTGCGCTTACAACAACGGCGCCAATTCCCGCATTACATTATGCAGGATACGCGGCTGAGCAGGCGCGGTGGGGTGCAGGTTGTCGGCCTGGAATTGTTCTGCCGCAATGCCTTCGAGCAAGAACGGCACTATGCCGATGCGGTATTTTTTCGCGAGACGCGGGTATAGATCGTGGAATTGCGTGGTATAAGGCTAGCCGTAATTGGGCGGCAGTTTCATGCCTGCCAGCAGCACCTTGGCGCGGCCGTTGCGCGCCTGTGCGATGATGTCTCCCAGGTTGGTTTCGATATCGTGCGTGTTGGCGCCACGCAGTCCATCGTTGGCGCCGAGTTCGATGATGACCAGGTACGGCTGATGCTGCCGCAACACGGTCGAGATACGTTGGCGTCCGCCCGCAGCGGTTTCCCCGCTGATGCTGGCGTTGATCAACCGGTACAGCGGATGGTTGCGTTGCAATTCCTGTTGCAGCAAATTCACCCAGCCCGCTTCGCGCGGGATACCATAGGCTGCCGACAGGCTGTCGCCGAATACCACGATATTTCTGGTTGCCGGGGTATGCAAGGGCTGGCAGCTTGCGCCGGCGGGGATTGTCAGCGCGGCAATCCAGAAAATGTGCCGCAAGATAGGTACTACGAAGGAGGAAAGTTTTTTCATGGCAGAGATTGTGCAGGCGATCAATCTGACTAAGCAAGTGGCAAGTCCTTCTCGGGAAGAAGGAGCTCATCCGCTGGTCATTTTGCACGAAGTGAGTTTTGCGCTGGACGCGGGCGACAGCCTGGCGATCCTCGGTGCGTCCGGTTCGGGCAAGTCCACGCTGCTCGGGTTGCTTGCCGGGCTGGATGCGCCCAGCAGCGGCACGGTGTACCTGGACGGCACGGATATTTTCTCGTTCGACGAAGACAGCCGCGCGCGCCTGCGCGGACGCCTCGCGGGCTTTGTGTTTCAGTCGTTTCAATTGCTGCCGGCATTGACCGCGCTTGAAAACGTGATGCTGCCGCTGGAACTGCATGGCTCGCCCGATGCGCGCGAGCGCGCGATGGAGGCATTGCGGCAGGTTGGCCTGGGCCAGCGTGTCACTCACCTGCCCAAGCATTTGTCCGGCGGAGAGCAGCAGCGCGTCGCGATCGCGCGCGCCTTCGTCGTCCGGCCCAAGATATTGTTCGCAGATGAGCCGACCGGCAACCTCGATGCCGCCACCGGCAGCCAGATCATAGACCTGATGCTGGAGTTGAACCGCGCGCAGGGCACCACGCTGATCCTCGTCACCCACGACGAAGCACTGGCGCAGCGCTGCAACCGGCAGTTGCATCTGGCGGCGGGACGGGTGATGCACACTGCCCCTCTCACTCAAGCGTGAGAGGGGCAGTGGAATGAACCTCTTGCGCGTTTCTTTCAACCTGCTCCGCCGCAACTGGTGTTTCTGGGAATGGAGCAATAAGGGGAGAGGGTAGAAATAACAGTTGAACCTATCTTTCTCATACGTTTGTTAGAATAAACGCCAGATCAAATTTGGAGACACGATTATGTCAAGCATAGAAAATCTGACCCGCACGGAAAAGTTGCGCATGATGGAGGTGATTTGGGATGATCTGTCGCGCGATGCGGAAAACTTTTCATCGCCTGAATGGCACGCGCAAGCGTTGAAAGAGGCGGAGCGCGCGCTTGCTGAAAACCGGACGCATTTTGTTTCCTGGGATGCAGCCAAGAAAATGCTGCGCGATGGCGCCCGATGAAAATCGAGATTCTGAGTATCGCCTTGGTTGATATTCAGTCCGGTCAACATTTCTATGAGCAGCAACAGGAGGGGTTGGGCGATTATTTTCTGGATACGCTGTTCTCCGACATCGATGCACTTTTGCTGTATGCAGGAATTCACCAGCAGTTTTTCGGTTATTACCGTGCGCTGTCTAAACGATTTCCCTATGCAATTTACTACCGGATGAGTGAAGAAGCCATTCAAGTATGGCGCGTCCTGGATTGTCGGCAGAAGCCATCGCGTATAGCAGATGCGCTACGCACTTAGTTATTTCTATTTCCCCAGGCTCATGCTCGTAAATTGGCGAGGGGATGAGGAATGAACCTCCTCCATCTATCCCTCAATCTGTTGCGCCGCGACTGGCGCGCCGGGGAGTGGCGCGTGCTGCTGATCGCGCTGGTGCTGGCCGTGGGCAGTATCGCCACCGTGGGGCTGTTTGCCGATCGGGTGCGGCAGGCGCTGCAACAGGAGGCGACCAGCCTGATAGGAGCGGACCTGCGCATCTCGTCGATGCGGCCATTGCCGAAAGAGTATCGCGGTGCGGCGTTGCAGCGCGGGTTGCGCGTGATCGCGTCGGATGCTTTCCCCAGCATGGTGGCGGGCAGGAACGACAATCTGCTGGCGGACATCATGACGGTGGAGCAGGGCTATCCCTTGCGCGGCAAGATCGTCATCGACGATGGCCGTCAGCATGTAATCCAAAGCGAGAATAGCGCCATTCCCGCGCGCGGTACGATGTGGGCGGATGAGCGCCTGATGCAGCGGCTGGGATTGCAAACGGGCGACGAGGTGGGCGTTGGAGCGCTGCGTTTGCGGGTGGCGGCGCGGGTGGTGCGTTTCGTGGACCAGTCGGTCGGCTTCGCGAGCTTTGCGCCGCGCGTGATATTGAATGCCGCAGACCTGCCCGCCAGCGGTTTGATCCAGGAAGGCAGCCGCATCAATTACCGGCTGATGGCGGCGGGCGAACCAAGACAAATTGCAGATTTTCAGGCCTGGCTGCGCGGGCGTATGAGCTTCGGCGAAAAGCTGGAGGATGTGCGCGACGCGCGGCCCGAGATCCGTACCGCGCTGGAACGCGCCGAGCATTTTCTGGGGCTCGCCGCGCTCACTGCCGTGGTGTTGGCGGGCGTGGCGCTCGCCTTGGCTGCGCGGCATTTCATTTCGCGCCATCTGGATAGTTGCGCGATGATGCGCTGCCTGGGCGCTACTCAATCCCAGGTGCTGTACATCTTCCTGTACCAATTTGTGCTGCTGGGCCTGGGCGCTGTGATATTGGGAAGTCTGTTGGGTTACGCTGCGCAGGCCGTACTGGTGGAATCGATCGCCGCTATGCGCGATGCCGCATTGCCTTTCCCCGGCTGGATACCCTTGTGGCAGGCTGCCGCGAGCGGTATCGCGCTGTTGCTGGGCTTTGCCTTCCTGCCTTTGTGGCAACTGAAAAGCGTCCCGCCTGTGCGCGTGATCCGCCGCGAATTGGGCGCGCCGGAAGCGGGAACATGGCTGTTGTATGGGTGCGGCGGCGCGGTGTTGTGCGCGTTGTTCCTGTGGCAGTCGGGCTCGGTTAAATTGGGGGCGACCGTGTTGGCCGGCTTGGCCGCAGGCATGATGCTGTTCGGTTTGCTGGCGTGGCTCTTCGTGCGCGGGCTGGCCAAGCTGGGGAGTCATGCGTTTGCCAACCTCGCGCGGCATGGGCGCAGCAACGCCGTGCAGATCGTCGCGCTGAGCCTGGGCGGCATGGCGTTGCTGCTGCTCACGTTTGTCAGGGCGGATCTGATGGGAAGCTGGCAGGCGCAATTGCCGCCGGATACACCCAACCATTTCATCGTCAATATCCAGCCCGACCAACGCGCCGCGCTGCGGGACTTTTTTGCGCGGCAGCATTTGCCCCCTCCGGACTTGTTCCCTATGGTGCGCGGTCGCCTGATCGCGATCAATCAGCGCACGGTCAGCGGCAACGACTATCCCGATCCGCGCGCGCGGGGCTTAGTGGAGCGCGAATTCAATCTGTCCTGGTCGGCCAGCCTGCCCAAGCAGAACGTGCTGGTGCAAGGCGAGTGGTGGAATGACGGAACCGCATCGGTCTTGTCGGTCGAGGAGGGCATCGCCAAGACGCTGGGCATCCATACGGGCGATACGCTGACCTACGATGTGGCGGGCACGCTGTTCAGCGCAAAGGTGGCCAACTTGCGCAAGGTGAAGTGGGATTCGCTGCAGGTGAATTTTTTCGTGATCGCCGCACCCGGCATGCTGGAGGATTTTCCGGTCAGCTACATCACCAGCTTCCATCTTCCCGAGGATAAGGTGAGGGCGGCGAACGCGCTGCTCAAGAGCCTTTCCAATCTGTTGTTGATCGACACCGGGGAGATGATAGCGCAGATGCGCCATATCATCGACCAGATATCGCAAACGATGAGCGCGGTGTTCGTGTTCACGCTGCTGGCCGGGGTTGCGGTGCTGTATGCCGCCTTGCTTGCGACGCAGGATGAGCGCATCCGCGAGGCCGCGATCCTGCGCACGCTGGGCGCGGATAGCCGTTATCTGCGGCGCTTGCACCTGGCCGAATTCGCGACGCTGGGAGCGCTGAGTGGCCTGTTCGCGGCTGGCGGCGCCACGCTGCTGGGCTGGGTGCTGGCGTACTACGTTCTGGAAATTCCCTACCATTCCGGCGCGGCGATCTGGCTGGCCGGCGGATTGGGCGGCATGGCGGTGGTGATGCTGGCTGGATGGTTGGCTACGCGCCGCGTGATCGCATTGCCGCCGCTGGCGATATTGCGCGAATAGGCTACGCCACCAGATCGACTTGCTGCATCGTCCCGGCGCTGCCGTCTTCTTTGATATACACACCGGTGCTGCGCAACTGGCCCTGCAACTCGTTGGACGCATTTTTCAGGCCGAACGGCGTGGCGGCATTGCCCAGGTACAGCGCGCCGATGTTGCGCTGCGCCAAGGTGTTCAGCGTGTCTTGCCCTGCGGCATCTTTGCTCCATATTCTGAGCTTGGCATAGATGGGGTCGTTTGCGTCTATCCAGTGGTCGTGATTGCTATCGTAGGCGGCCAGGTCGGCAAAGCCGTTGCTGCTTTTCGTCCCGAACAGTTCGGAGCCGTTGTCGATGACCCCGTTGCCGTCGCTGTCGAGATCGAAGCTGAACTTCGTGTTGGTCAACTGGGCGGACGTGCCGTTGAAATTGATCACCAGCGGGTCTTTTTTAATGCCATCGCC
>JACPYR010000083.1 GCA_016195965.1 Nitrosomonadales bacterium
GCCTACATCAAATTCAGCGCCAAGCTTGGTTGGTCGATGCAAGCCATGCTGCGCTTGCTGCAACTGAATTTGTTTATGCGCCGAGATTTACTTCGGTTGTTACGCGGAGATCCGCCAGAGCGAAATCCTCTCGCAGAGCAGCAACTATGTTTGATATGAAAATCTGTGGGACAGCAGTGGGTCAGTCTCGATTGATATTGAAATACACACCTTCGTTCAGGCTCAGGTGTCATTGGACAAGGCTGCGACTTGACAAGCGTACGTAATGGCGTACCATTTAAAAAGACGCTGATTTATTCGTTATCTCCGCGAAGGCGGTGATCCAGTGCCTTAATTTAACTGGGTTCCCGCCTACGCGTGAACGACGAAACCGAATAAATCAGCGCTCCCTTAGACTTCTTTGTAGGAGCGTGAAATGAACACACTTACCGCCAGCGAAGCTCGCGCAAATCTGTATCGGCTCATCGATCAGACGGTAGAGTCTCATGAGCCCATCATCATTTCCGGAAAACGCAACAGTGCCGTGCTGCTTTCTGCGGAAGACTGGAGCGCAATTCAAGAAACATTGTATCTGCTGGCCGTACCCGGCATGCGCGAGTCCATCAAGGCTGGCATGGCCGAACCTCTCGCAAAAAGCTCGAAGACGCTTAAGTGGTGAGTTGGGAAGTTGTTTATGCCAAGCAAGCAATGAAGGATGCCAAGAAGCTTGCTGCAAGCGGCCTGAAATCAAAGGCGCAGGAACTGCTCGCGGTTCTTGCCAAAGACCCATTTCAGAACCCTCCGCCCTTCGAAAAGTTGGTCGGTGATCTTACTGGCGCATACTCGCGCCGCATCAATATTCAGCACCGCGTCGTATACGAAGTCTTTGCCAAAGAGAAAACTGTTCGCGTCCTACGTATGTGGACGCACTATGAGTGAGCGCAGGCCCTACCCACGCCCTGAGGCCGACAGTCAAGCAGATTTTGCATTTCCTCTATCGAATTGAGCAGTGGCGAACCACGGCGTTCGAGGTGACCGGCGCGAAAAAGCCGCGCAACCGCCACAGTTTTATATTAAGGAAGCGCTGATTATTCGGTTTCGTCGTTCCCGCGCAGGCGGGAACCCAGTTAAATTAAGGCACTGGATCACTGCCTTCGCGGAGATGACGAATAAATCAGCGTCTCCTCAGCGTCTCCTTAGTTAAACTCCATGCAAATTAATTCACTTCACAGAAAAGCCGTTTTTGGTTAGGATGGCATCCGAAGTCCGGCGACAACTTTAAAACCATCCCCAGCCGGTCGCATTTTGCATTCCGAAAACAAACCACACAATAGCGAGAACGAACCATGAGCGAACATATACATTACGTTTCCGATGCCACCTTTGAAGCTGAAGTCGTGCAGGCTCCCCTGCCGGTGCTGGTAGATTACTGGGCTGAATGGTGTGGCCCCTGCCGTATGATTGCGCCTATCCTGGAAGAAGTCTCCAAGGAATATGCCGGGCGCCTGACCGTCGCAAAATTGAATGTGGACGAGAACCAGCAAACCCCGGCAAAGTTTGGTATACGCGGCATTCCAACCCTGATGTTGTTTAAAAACGGCGATATTGCCGCCACCAAAGTCGGCGCATTGTCGAAATCCCAATTAACGGCTTTTATTGACAGCCACATCTAAAGCGTTTACTGTCACACCCGCATCGCCTCTCCAGCTTCGTCTCCGAGCAACTAAAACATAATAACGAACGTGCTTCAGGCTATGCGGGTGAACTTCCGTCACCTCCAATCAATCAGTTTCATTTCGTAATTTTCTCTATTAACACTCTCTCGCTCATTCTTCTTTCAACCACCCTTCTCGCGTCGCTATGCACTTATCTGACCTGAAAACCAAACACGTCACCGAACTCGTTGAAATGGCTGCGGCCAATGAAATTGATAACGCCAACAGGATGCGCAAGCAGGACCTGATTTTTGCCCTGCTGAAAAGCCAGGCGAAAAAAGGCGAAAGCATATTTGGCGACGGCACGCTGGAAATCCTGCCGGACGGTTTCGGCTTCCTGCGTTCCCCTGACACCTCGTACCTGGCGGGGCCGGACGACATTTACGTCAGCCCCAGCCAGATCCGCCGTTTCAATTTGCATACCGGCGATTCGATCGACGGCGAGATACGCACCCCCAAAGACGGCGAGCGCTATGTTGCATTGGTGAAGGTGGATAAGGTCAACGGCGAGCCGCCCGAGAATGCGAAGAACAAGATTCTGTTCGAGAACCTCACTCCGCTATTCCCGACCGAACCGTTGCGGCTGGAACGCGACATTCGCGCCGAGGAGAACATCACCGGGCGCATCATCGACATCGTCGCGCCGATCGGCAAGGGCCAGCGCGGCCTGCTGGTGGCTTCGCCGAAATCCGGCAAGACCGTGATGCTGCAGCACATCGCCCATTCCATCTCTTCGAACAATCCCGATGCGACGCTGATCGTGCTGTTGATCGACGAACGCCCCGAAGAAGTGACCGAGATGACCCGCACCGTGCGCGGCGAAGTGGTTGCCTCAACCTTCGACGAACCGGCCAGCCGCCATGTGCAGGTCGCCGAAATGGTGCTGGAAAAAGCCAAACGCCTGGTCGAGCACAAGAAGGATGTGATCATCCTGCTCGACTCGATCACCCGTCTGGCGCGCGCTTACAACACCGTGGTGCCTTCCTCCGGCAAGGTATTGACCGGCGGCGTGGACGCCAACGCGCTGCACCGCCCCAAGCGTTTCTTCGGCGCGGCGCGCAACATCGAGGAAGGCGGCAGCCTGACCATCATCGCCACCGCGCTGGTGGATACCGGTTCGCGCATGGACGACGTGATCTACGAGGAATTCAAGGGCACCGGCAACATGGAGATCCATCTGGATAGACGCATGGCCGAAAAGCGCATCTACCCGGCGATCAACGTCAACCGCTCCGGCACGCGCAAGGAAGAATTGCTGATAAAACAGGACATCCTGCAGCGTATCTGGCTGCTGCGCAAGCTGCTCTATCCTATGGATGAGCTGGATGCGATGGAATTCCTGCTCGACAAGATCAAGGCGACCAAGAACAACGCGGAGTTCTTTGACTCCATGAAGCGCTAAAAAGGATTTTGACGGGAGCGGATATTTATGTATAATCCGCGCCTTCGCAAAAAGTTGCCCAAAAAACACATTAGTAATCGAGGTTGTTATGTACGCAGTCATTAAAACCGGTGGTAAGCAATATCGCGTCACTTCCGGCGAAACTCTGAAAATCGAAACCATTCCCGGCGACGTGGGTAGCCCCATCGTGCTGGACAAGGTACTGCTGGTCGCCAGTGGCGACAAGCTGTCTGTAGGCAAGCCTTTGCTGACTGGCGCTACCGTGAAAGCAACCATTGTTGCCCATGGCCGCGGCGACAAGGTACGCATCTTCAAGATGCGCCGTCGTAAGCACTACCAGAAAAATCAAGGTCATCGTCAAAACTACACCGAGATCCGCATCGACGGAATCTCTGTTTAATCCCTGGGATCAATCCAGGCGTAACTGATTTAAGGAGCAACTAGCATGGCATCGAAAAAAGGCGGCGGCAGTACCAGTAACGGACGCGACTCACACTCAAAACGACTGGGCGTAAAAAGCTACGGTGGTGAACTGATCAGCGCGGGCAGCATCATCATTCGCCAACGCGGCACCGAATTCCACGCTGGCGACAACGTCGGCATGGGCAAAGATCACACCCTGTTTGCCAAGATCACCGGCAAAGTGGTATTCGCCATCAAGGGCGCGCAAAAGCGTAGGACAGTTTCCGTAGTAGCGGCTTAATTAAGCTGCCCTGCCTGGAACAAACCAGCCCTATCGCAAGGTAGGGCTTTTTTATTTGTGTCAGATGTAAATACACCACATGAAATTTATTGATGAATCCAAAATCGAGGTTTTCGCGGGCAAGGGCGGCAACGGCATCGCCAGCTTCCGCCGTGAAAAATATATCGAGAATGGCGGCCCGGACGGCGGTGATGGCGGGCGCGGCGGCAGCGTGTACGCGCTGGCGGATCGCAACATCAATACGCTGGTGGATTATCGTTTCGCCCGGATACATCGCGCCAAGAACGGCGAATCGGGTCGCGGTTCGGATTGTTACGGCAAGGGCGCGGACGACATAGTGCTGCGCATGCCGGTCGGCACGGTGATCACCGATATCAACAGCGGCGAAGTCGTCGCCGACCTCGCCCACGACGGCGAAAAGGTATTGCTGGCCAAAGGCGGCATCGGCGGCCTGGGCAATATCCATTTCAAGTCCAGCACCAACCGCGCGCCGCGCCAATGCACCCCAGGCACCGAAGGGGAGACACGCGAATTGCAGCTGGAATTGAAAGTGCTCGCCGATGTCGGGCTGCTCGGCATGCCCAACGCGGGCAAATCCACTTTCATCCGTGCAGTTTCTGCGGCGCGCCCCAAGGTGGCAGATTATCCGTTTACCACCCTGCATCCCAATCTGGGCGTGGTGCGCGTATCGAATGAAAAAAGCTTCGTGATCGCCGACATCCCCGGCCTGATCGAAGGCGCTGCCGAAGGCGCCGGACTGGGACACCAGTTTCTGCGCCATTTGGCGCGCACCCGCGTGCTGCTGCATCTGGTGGACATCGCGCCGATGTATGAGGGTGTCGATCCTGTCCATGAGGCGCACGCGATACTCAACGAACTGAAGAAGTACGATCAGTCTCTGTACGAAAAACCGCGCTGGCTGCTGCTGAACAAAGCCGACTTGCTGGAAGACCGCGAAGAAAAAGTCGCGGCATTCCTCAAGGAGTTCACCGATTTCGACCGCTACTTTGTCATCTCGGCGATCAACGGCGAAGGCTGCAAGGAATTGACTTACGCGATCATGGACCACTTGCTGGCCATGAACGAACAGGAACAACAGGCTGCCGCAGAAAGCGGGCAGGAAACCGACGCCAGCACCCTTTGATAACGTCATGAAAACTGTACTGACTCAATGCAAGCGCATCGTCGTCAAGGTAGGCAGCAGCCTGGTAACCAATCAGGGGGCGGGGCTGGATCTGGCCGCACTGGGCAACTGGGCACGCCAGATCGCCGCACTCAACACCGGCGGTTGTGAGGTGGTACTGGTGTCTTCCGGGGCAATTGCCGAAGGCATGCAACGACTCGGCTGGAGCACCCGCCCGACCTCGATCCACGCTTTGCAGGCCGCTGCAGCCGTCGGCCAGATGGGCCTGGTGCAGGCCTATGAGAGCTGTTTCCGCAAGCACAGCCTGCATGCCGCCCAGGTGCTGCTCACCCACGCCGACCTGGCCGATCGCGAGCGTTACCTGAATGCGCGCGCCACGCTGACCACACTGCTGTCCCTGCGCGTCATCCCTATCATCAACGAGAATGACACCGTCGTCACAGACGAAATCAAGTTCGGCGACAACGACACGCTGGGCGCGCTGGTCACCAACCTGATCGACGCCGATGCACTGGTGATACTGACCGACCAGAGCGGGCTCTACACCGCCGATCCGCGCAAAAATCCGCAAGCCACGCTGGTCAGCGAGGCACAGGCGGGCGATGCCCAGCTGGAGAGCATGGCCGGCGGTGCGGGCAGTTCCATCGGGCGCGGCGGCATGATCACCAAGATACTCGCGGCCAAGCGTGCGGCACGCAGCGGCGCGCATACCGTGATCGCCTCCGGGCATGAACGCGACGTGCTGCTGCGCCTGCTGCAAGGCGAATCCATAGGCACACTGCTCACCGCCCCCACCCTGACCCTGGCCGCACGCAAGCAATGGCTTGCCGACCATCTGCAGGTCGCCGGCAAGCTGGTGCTGGATGCCGGAGCAATCAAGGCTTTGCGCTCCGAAGGTAAAAGCCTGCTGCCGATAGGCGTCAAGAGCGTCCTGGGCGAATTCGGGCGCGGCGCGGTAGTCGCGTGCGTGGGCGAGGACGGACAGGACATTGCCCGCGGCCTGACCAACTACAACGCCGAAGAAGCACGCCGCATTGCCCACCATTCCAGCAAAAAGATCGAAACCCTGCTCGGCTACGGCGGCGACGAAGAAATCATCCATCGGGACAATTTGGTTCTGTTGTAAAACGACAGAACCAAATTGCGGTGTAGGCTAACTTGCGTAGCAAGTTATGCTGAAGCCACAATCCACTGTTGTGAAACAACCAGACCAAATTGCGGTGCAGGCTCATATCGGCACAGCCGATGTGGGCAGACTAACTTGTTACACAAGTCAGCTCTGCATAGCCATTCGGCTAAATCACAAAAAGACCGTGACATAAGCCGCTGGTTAAACCGCGCAGCGGTGGCCGGAACCACAATCTGGTCTTGCTGTGAATCAGAGGTAATTGGCAATGCTGGTATTAGGAAAACGCTGATTTATTCGGTTTCGTCGTTCCCGCGTAGGCGTGAACCCAGTTAAATTAAGGCACTGGATCACCGCCTTCGCGGAGATGACGAATAAATCAGCGTCTCCTTGGCTCAGCCAGCATCCTGAAGTTGCCCCGAAAACTTATTTTTTCCGCTAATCTTCCGCTAATTTTCACTTGTTACTGTGCACTCGCTCAAATGAACTGAGCGGCATTTCACGGTAACAACAGTTTATAAATTTAGGAGGCATTATGAAATCAACGAATACCATCAAAACTCTTGTTTTAACTTCCGCCCTGGCATTGTTTGCAGGTAACGCAGCTGCGCTGCCCAGCTGCGGCACTTGCGTAGTCGGCGCACAACCGGCTTCCCACACTTTTGTAACCTCGGCCACAGTTTGTACAACTTGCCATACACCCGCAGTAACGCCAACAGTCACTACAACGCCAACTGTTACAACGACTCCAACTGTCAAGCCCGCTACTACAGTCACTACAACACCAACTGTTACAACGACTCCAACTGTTAAGCCCACTACTACAGTCACTGCAACTCCAACTGTTACTACAATTCCAACTGTGAAACCAACTACTACAGTTATGCCCGCACCAACGATTACATCTAACCCCGTAATTGGCGGCAACACTGGTGGAAGTGCAGGTACCGGCATGCACCGGCACTCCGACGATGACCATCACAGTGGCACAGAAGGCCACAGCAGCGATCATCGCCGCGATGCCACGAAAAAACATCATGGCAACGATGATTAATCAATAAGCCGCAAGCTTTTTCCCGTCCCCGCCGGTAAACTGGCGGGGACTTTTATATGGCGCAAAATAACTCTCCTGAAAGCCTGTTCCGTTTTGCAATCTTCTAAAAAATATCTTTTTTTATTTGCGTTAGCGCTCGGCGCTTTGTTGTTCGCCGTCAAGCCGGCCCATGCGGAAATCATAGACCGCATCCAGATCAATCAGGTCGGAGATGAGGCTGAGATACAAATCCGCTTTGTATCTCGCATCCAGTTTTTACGCCAGGTCGCACTCAAGAATGGCGATGTGCGGATTTACTTCAATCTGCTGGAGATCGACCCGACAGATACCCGGCTGATTTTTCAAAAAAGGAACTCCCCTCCGTCCAACATCGTCCCGAGTTTTACCGTTGCTTATCCAGAACTCGATTCATCGCTGTCTATCAGCTTTGGCAAGGTAGTCGATTACCGTGTTCGCCCGGGCAATGACGGCCGCAGCATCAGCGTCTTTACTCCCATCATCAAACCGGCTTCTGCTCTTCAGGCTGGGGCGGCCAGCCTCGCACAGCCCGTGCTCCCGCGCAGTGCCGCAGAAATTGCATCCGCCGAACTGGAGGCCAAACAATTGATGGACAAAGCGAACCTCGCACAGAAAAACAATTTAACCCCGGCGGTGATCGAGATATTGCAACAATTGCTCGGCTTACCCGCCAACCAGCAGTCCCAGGCTGCCCAATATATGCTGGGACAGGCGTATGAGAAAAACGGCGAGTTTGCCAAGGCGCGCACGGAATACGATCTGTACCTCAAACGTTATCCCAAGGCGGACAACCTGCCCCAGGTCAAGGACAGCCTGGCGCGCGTATTCATGGCTGCCTATCTGGCCGAAAAATCGGTGCCCGAGCAACAAGCGATCAGCGACAAAATGACTTTCTTCGGCAGCGTTTCGCAGAACTATTACCATAACATCATGCATACCGATAATTCCATGCCTCCGTCCACATCGATTATTTCCTCTGTCGATACGGAACAGTCCCAGTTGTTTTCCTCGCTGGAGCTGACCGGGCTGAAGCATACCGAATCCAACGAGACCCGCCTGGTGTTGCGCGATACTTTCACGGCCAACTTTCTGCCGGATATCGGCAACAGCAACTTTCTGAATGCAGCCTATGTTGAACGAAACACCAATGACCAGAGCCGCTTTTATGGCCTGGGCCGGCAAATTGGCGGGACGGGCGGCGTGCCCAGCCGCTTTGACGGCGCCTGGCTGATCAGCAATCTCAATTCGGCATGGCATGTAAAGGGTAGCCTGGGTTCGCCGGTAGTATCTCCTGGCATCATTGCCGAAACAAAAACCTTTGCCGCGTTCAGCGTTGACCTGACACGCCAGCCCGGACAATGGAGCGGCAACGCATACTGGGTCGGGCAGCGCGTAGTCGACATCATGGACAGGCGTGCCGCCGGAATCGAAGCGCATTATTTCGACGCGCTGAGCAATCACATGGGCCTGTTCGAATACGACACCCTGTTCAAAAAACTCAATATCGGATTGATTCAAGGCAACTGGACTACGCTGGCGGGCGCCAACTACAACATGCGGCTGGACCACCGCAAACACTTGCAACTCACCAATGCGCTGCTGCGTGAGCAACCCAATCAATCGATCGATGGCCTGCGCCAATCGGGCGTCACCGTGGACACGCTGCTGGACTATGCATGGAGCGCCAGCCCGATTTCCAACCAGTTTGTGATCGGCATGACCCAGCCTTATTCCACGCACCTTAAATTGGGCGGGGATATCCGTATCTCCAACACCACCAGTTACGAGGCGTATGACCCGTTGCAAAACGCCATGATCGTATTTCCCAGGGTTTGGGCCTACACTTATACCGCCCAGGTGGCGGGCAATAATCTGCTGTTCAATAACGATCTAGACACGGCCAGTGTCAGCTATACCAATGCGAGTATCTACAAGGCCGAGTCGCTGACGTTCAGCCATGCGGCCACGTTTCTGCAAAACTGGCAATTGAATATTTTTCTGCAGTTATATGCCGAAAATAACAGCATGAGCGGAGATATGATGCAGATTAACCCATCCATCAAATTGAGTTACCGGATGAGTTCATCGCTCAATTTCGAGCTCGCTGCAGGGCTGACACATACCGATTCCAGTGCCCCGGCACTGGACAGTAAAACACATGGCAAGTATTTTAATTTTGGTTACCGCAAGAATTTTTAAGTCACGCTTTCCTCGCGGGGCGCAGCAAAAAGATTGCGGTATACTTTTCCCGGTTTAGAAAAAACAACCATGCGCATTTTGTTAGTTGAAGACGACCAGATGATAGGCGAAGCGTTGTGCGTGGCACTGCGCGATGCGGCCTATGCGGTAGATTGGGTGCAGGATGGCGAGACGGCTTTACGCGTGCTCGGCAATCAGACACATCAAGCATTGTTGCTGGATTTGGGCATACCCCGCCACGACGGCTTTGCAGTCCTGAAAAAAATCCGCGCCAAAGGCGATGCCCTGCCCGTGATCATCATCACCGCAAGAGATGAGGTTGAAAACCGGATCAAAGGGCTGGACTTGGGCGCCGACGATTATTTGATCAAGCCTTTCGACATCGACGAGTTGCTTGCCCGTTTGCGGGCCACGCTACGCCGCCAGGGCGGGCAAGCAGCGCCGTTGCTGAGCAATGGCAGACTCAGCCTTAACCCCGCGACACGCGAAGCCAGCAAAGACGGGGTAGTATGCCAGCTCAGCGCGCGCGAATTTTCGCTGCTGCAGGCCTTGTTGCTGCGCCCCGGAACGATACTGACACGCACGCAACTGGAGGAGAGCATCTACGGCTGGAATGAGGAAGTGGAAAGCAATGCCGTCGATTTTTTGATACACGGCATCCGCAAAAAACTCGGCGCCGACGCCATCAAGAATGTGCGCGGCGCGGGCTGGATGGTGGTGCGCAACACATGAACAACTCGCTGCAGAACAAATTATTTGCCTGGCTCAGCATCGCCATTCTGGCCATAGGCATCCTGGCTTCCGGCATTTCTTTCTGGCTCGCATACAACGAAGCGCAAAAGTTCCAGGACGACGAACTGCATCAGGTAGCCCTGCTGGTCGACACCTACAAGACCCCGCTCGCAGAAGAGCTCTTTCTGGAGTCCATGGAGCGCGATCCCAAACGCATCGTGGTGCAACCGGTGATCACGCCGCCCACGGCCCTGCCGCCCCTGCTGAAGCTGCCCGACAACCTGAGCAGCGGATTCCACACGCTGGAAATTGATGGCTTATCCTGGCGGGTTTATATCTACGCCACCGCCGTTAGCCATAATATTGCGGTTGCGCAGGAAGCGAAAACACGGAAAATCATGGCGCGCAACAGTGCGCTGCTTACCTTGCTGCCATTGCTGGTACTGGTTCCGATATTGATCCTGGTGTTGCGGCAAATCATCAAGGCTGAAATGTCATCGCTGCGCACACTTGCGGAAATAATCGACGCGCAAAACAAGGAGCGTTTGTCCGTGTTGCCTACCAGCACCGTACCGCGCGAGGTTGCACCTTTCGTGCAGGCGATCAACCGATTGCTGGAACGCATCAACCAGATGAATGAATCGCAACGCCGTTTCATCGCCAATGCCGCTCACGAACTGCGCTCGCCGCTGACCGCGCTATCGTTGCAGGCGCAAAACCTGGAGCGCACCGGCTCGTTTTCCATCACCAAGGACCGCCTGATTCCCCTCAAGGACGGGCTGGAGCGCTCGCGCCACCTGCTCAATCAGATGCTGGACATGGTGCGCCAACAGGCCAGTGCAGCCAAGCCTATTCCGCTGTATCTCGCCGCTGTGGCTCTGGCCGTCATCGAAGAAATCATGCCTATCGCCGATGCCAAAAAAATCGACCTGGGTATAACCCGTGAAGCGTCTGTGCGTATCGATGCCGATGCGGCCGCCATTAAAATGATGCTGCGCAATGCGGTGGACAATGCTCTGCGTTATAGCCCGGAAGGCGGCGAGGTAACCATACGCATTGGCCAGGAAAATGGCGACGCCATACTGCAGGTCATCGACAGTGGTCCGGGCATTCCTGAAGCAGAAATCGAACGGGTCTTCGACGCTTTTTACCGCCTGCCCAACAATACTCAAACCGGCAGCGGACTGGGTCTGGCAATCGCGCGCAGCATTGCCGATCAATTCAA
>JACPYR010000090.1 GCA_016195965.1 Nitrosomonadales bacterium
TAACTTCTCCAGTGGGAGCGGCTTTAGCCGCGATTGGTCGCTCGAGTTTACTGTCCGCATCGCGGCTAAAGCCGCTCGCACAAAGGACTTGCTCGATAACTCCATTATGTTTAATCAACAGTGCAGCGCTACACTAGGATTGTTGCGGGGATGGAGGCGGATCATTATTGGAAAAAAGGATAGAAAAGTGGCAACGCTGTTGAGTGGCAGCAAGCTGGCGCTGGGCATGGCGATCTCCGTGCTGGTGCATCTGTGCGCATTTTTTGCGCTGGCGGCATTGCTGCAATTTCATATCAGCCCGCCTGTGGAACCGGGCAAGCTTGAAGTCAGGCTGGCGCCGTCTTTGCCTCCTCCCCTTCCCGCCAAGCCGGTCAAGCCGTTGCTTGCCACTCATGCATCTGCACCATTTGCTGTTGCGCCAACCTCATCTGCTGCGGCGGAGGTGACGGGTGTGGCGTTTCCAGCCGCGGTCGCGACAGCGTGGTCGGGAGCAAATGGTGCAAGCAATTCGCCGTTTGGCGCGCATTCATTTCGGCAAGATGCCGCGCCCTATCAACGGGCGATGGAAGAGCAAACCAGGCAGCGGAGCGAACAACAGGCGCAACTCATGATGTTGCAGTTGCAACAATTGCTGGCCCAGCGGCTGGACGTTCATCCCGTCGAGACGGGGAGGTGCATGCTCGCCGAGTCTGCCGAAGGGGCAAGCCATAAGATGAGTTGTGATTCGCCGGCACTGGATGAGGTGTTGTCCAAAGACGGGAAAATGGTGGCGGAGATGCTGATCGCGTTACGCGGGATGGGACACATGCTTAAAGGTTTTTCGGCAGAGCTGCGGCAGGAAAAACCGGCCATCATGTTGATCTACGATGAGCCGTCAATCCGGCCCAGCAGCGAGCCCACCGGGGTTGGCGCGCAATAGGTCCGCAAGCGCTACGGATTCATTTGCTCATCTGGACATAGTATTGCGCGCCGAGCGGCAGGCGTTTCAGCCAGGGCTCCAGGCCGCGCAGAAAAGCCAGCGGGCGGGGGAAGAACAGCGTATAGCCATGCTGCTCGGAACGGAAGCCAGCCTGTCTGGACAATGCCAGCGCAGTTTTCAGACCGAGCATTTCCGCATCGGCATCGAACGGGCAGCGCTCGAATATCCAGCGCGTCATGGGGTTGAGCGGGTTGTGTTCAAACAGGAACATTTGTCCATGGTCGGCCAGCGCATCGCGGCACTGGGTGAGCGCATGCTGGCGTTGATCGAGGGGAATGTGATGGAAGACATTCGCGGCGACGATAGCATCGAATTGTGTTCCGGCTAATGCGTTCCAGTCCGCAACTAACTTTGCGCGCGGGGTACGTAGTGCCGCGATCTGCAGCGAGGCCGGCGATACGTCATAACCCCACAGCTCCGCATCGGGGAAATACTGGTCCAGATAAGGCAGGCTGCGTCCCGCGCCGCAGCCGAAATCCAGGATGCGGGCTGATTTTTTGTCGCCTAGGCGCGCCGCCATCAGGGCGATCTTGTATTCGGCAAAATAACTGTCCTCGTTCAGCCCTTCGGGAATCGCTTCACCCAGCACCCGGTCGTATCGTGCGGCGTATTGGTCGAACTCAGGCTTGTTCATGGCGTGGCGACGGCCAGGTCGTGCCGCCGACGACGAATTGCGGTTTGCGGTTCAGTTTCAGATAAGTGCGGCCCAGGTATTCGCCCATCACGCCTATGCACAGTGTCTGGATGCCACCGATGAATAAGATCGTGGCGATCAGGGACGCCCATCCGGCGGTTATGTCGGGGTGCAGGAATTTTTGCACCAGCACGACAACGATCAAGATCGAGCTGATTGCCGCGAGTGCGAAGCCTGTATAGGTCGCGAGACGCAGCGGCAATACCGAGAAACTGGTGGCCATTTTCATCCACAACGAGACCGAACGGCGAAGGTTGTAATTGCCTTCCCCATCTTGGCGTTCCTGATGTTCGATGTTTATCGTGGTGATGGAACGTGTCACGTCAAGGATAAGTCCATCAACGTAGGCATAGGGGCCGTCGTACTGGATGATCTCTTGGGCGATCTCCTTGCGCAAACCTTTAAATGAAGAAAGGTAAAGCCCTTTCGGTTTGCCTAACAAACGGGTGGCTACCCAGTCATTGAATTGGCTGCCCAGTTTTTTCCATGCGGCGTGTTGGCGATTTAGGTAGTTGGTATAGCAAACGTCATAGCCTGCTCTTAGCGCGCGTACCATGTCGCCGATCGCATGCGGCGGGTGCTGCAGGTCGTCGTCCATCAGGACGATGAAATCGCCGCTCACATAATGCAGCCCGGCCATGATCGTGTTGTGCTGGCCGAAGTTGCGGCGCAGCGAAATGCCTTTGATGAAGCCGTGTTGCTGGGCCAGCGAACGGATCACTTGCCAGCTGTTGTCGGGACTCGCGTCGTTGACCAGCAGCAATTCGAACTTGTCGATCAGCCCTTCCTTGAGCATCTCGGCCTGGATCTGCTCGACCAGTTTGGGCAATATCTGAGCGCTGCGATAAACCGGCACGACTATGGACAGGGTGCAAGCCGGATCAGTCAATTTTTTCATAATATTTGCCTAGTGCTTGTTCGAGTAGGTTCCCGCTGAATTTTACGGGGGTAGGGCGCATGAAATTGGAAATGGGGTTGCATTGGTATGGCGGTGAGTAATCCTGATTGCTGGCATTCTGCCAGAAATCGGGGGGAATTTTTCGATAAATGTTTGGTACGGCATGGCGTTCGGCGGCGTATGCTTTTATCATGTGCGCAAACCATTTTAAATACGTTTTCATGAACGAACGCAAGCACTTTGAATATCTGGCATTGGCGGTATTGCTCACCACATTTTTTGGCTACTTCGCGGTCAGGGTGTGGGATATCGATTTCTGGTGGCATATTGCTACCGGCAAGGCCATCCTGGAAAGCGGCGCAATCCCTGGTGTAGATCCGTTCGGTGTTTACGATGCCAACAACGTGTGGGGGCAGACCATACTGAAAAGCCAGTGGCTGGGGCAAGTGCTGCTGTATTCCATTTATCGCTGGTTCGATATCGACGGCGTCATTCTCTTTCGTGCCGGGGTGCTGACACTTTGCCTGGCGATCGTTTACCTGCGTTGCCGCCTTGCATCGACCGGCAGCCTGTATTCTTTGCCCATTATTGCTCTGTCCGGTTTGGCGATCCTGCACCATACCGGCGAGCGACCACAGCTTTTTTCATTTCTGTATTTGTCGCTGATCTTTCTGCTGTTCGACGGATATTCGCGCACCGGCAAGCGCTGGTTGCTATACGGCATCCCGCTGGTGATGCTGATGTGGAGCAACACGCATGGCGGTGCGGTGCTGGGCGAGGTGGAGATAGGCTTGTTCGGTATGGGATATATGCTCGAACAACGCTGGTCTACCGGGCGATTCGATACGCCTGAGAATCGGCGCATGGCGTTGGTGGTGATGTTAAGCGCAATCGTGCTGGTGCTGGCGCCCAACGGCTTTACCACCTTCAAGCATATCATCGCGCTGGAAAGCAATCCGATACGCGGCATTACATCGGAGTACGCCAGCGCCTGGTCGTTATGGCCGGCCACGCTTTATTATTGGATATTCATCGGCGCGACCTTGCTGTCCTTGCCCGGTTTTGTTAACAAGACTTATTTGAAGCAAGGTGGCGTGGTGGTGGCGATAGGGGTGATCAGCGTAACCGGCTTCCGTTACATCCCGTTGTTTATCCTGATGGCGGCGCCTTATGTGGCGGCCAGTCTGAGCCGCATGCTGGCTCGCGTCAAAGCGCAGGCGACGATGGTTAATCTGGCTGTCTTGCTGGTTGCGTCGGGATGTCTGGCATATGGCGTTCAGCAGAAGAAAGTGTTTCAACTCGGCGTGCAACAGCAGCGATTCCCATCCGGGGCGGTGGCTTTCATCGAGGCCAACAAGCTGGGCGGCAGGATGTTCAATACGATGAATTGGGGCGGTTATCTGATCTGGAATTTGCCGGGCAAGGTGACCCCGTTTGTCGATGGCAGGATGCTGGACCCCACCCGTATCGTGCCCTACACCCATATACTGTGGGTGACGCCGGAAGGGCGGCAATTTTTCGAGCAGGGTAATTTCAATTTGGCGCTGGTGCCCTACGGTAATGCATACAGCGGCGAGCGCTATCCGCTGGTGGATTATTTGCTACACCATCCAGATTGGCAGCCGGTTTACCAGGATGAGATGGGTTATCTGTTTGCCAGGCGCGCGCCATAACGATGTCGTTCAGGTGTTCAGGTAAGCTCAAAAGTTTAATATTTTTACTCGCCTGTCGCACACCGAATCTGCTGAACCGCTAGCCCCGCAGCTAAATAGGTTGTCATTCCTCGCAGTTGTCTTTTCAAGCGTTCACCGCAGTACATGCGCAATAACTCGAGTTGTTTGGGTACCAATATGATTGCGACTCCTGCTTCTGTTTGCAGACGCTGAATCATGCCACGACCAGCCTTTTGTTCGGTGTTAGCCACTGAAAAAGGAGCGTGAGTAAAGGTGTCTAGTCCGTAGAAAACAAGTTTGCGGGAATTGGGATCATTGGCTAATACCGGGAAGGCGGACTCGAATGAAATCCCTCTTCCCCCCCCAGCTGATGATAGGCCCGGAGGGCAAGCCACGAATGTCATTCTGGACTGCTTGCATTCTTTGTTTAGTCAAAAATGCATGGGGTATAAGCACATAGGCATTTCCAGCACATGCTACAAAGAGCGTAAGTGTCACTAGCCATCGCCGAGCGCTGTGATTTGCCAGTCCCAGCATTATAGGTGTGACGAGCAATAGGCTCATTAGAGGTATATAAACCCGTACTATGCCGGGCCGACCCAAAATTCCCATTGCGAATAAGGCGGCAAAGCAAAGTAGCCAGGCAAGTGCCAGCGACCATCGAGGGGTCAAGACAAAGAGAAGTAGCGCTGACAAAACTAGTGGCAGTAACATCGGATCGAATAGTGCTTTAATTGCCTCAAAACCGGATTGAATACTCCCTTCCTGTGCAGGAAGGGGGCCGAGTTCGGTCAGCATCGCATTCAGGGGTTTGGGACTGGCAATCTGTGGGTCATCGAAAAAATAACTTACAATCAAATTAATATCGTTCTGAGAGTAGCCATGGTTAGCCGTGATCTCCGGATGTTGCTTGAGAAGCTCGCCTGCTCCATAGTCGGTGTAGGGTATCCGGGCTGAGTTCAGTTCCTTAAAGTGCTGCCATTCCGGCCCGCTGTATGTCCAGCGATCGAAAGCCGCTGCCAAGGCAATTGCCCCACTGAGCAACAAGAATGCGATTTGCATTTGCCGCCGCTCCCGCAGTGCGCGCCACGGCAATAAGGGCAGAGCCACTCCCAGCACCAGCAGAAACTCTTCATGGCGTATCAGGTAAGCGAAGAACGCAAGCAGGCAGGCAATCACCAGATTACCCATCCCCCCAAATCGGGCATGCACTTGCCATCCGATGACGGCAGCGACGGTTAATAGTCCGGCATTAACCGTGAACTGTGGAGTCAGTGTTGGTTGTGCAATCAGCAAGGCAACGGCAAGCAAGCAGAGGAGGTATCCCGCCCCCAGTCGCAGCAGGAAATACAGCATCGCCCACCCGAACACCAGTAAAACGGCCATCGTGGCGAGAGAATAGCCCAACACGCCATTGATGGTCGGAATGGCGCGCACCAGGTAACCCCACAGTACATTGGAAAAAATCAGCTGTGGTGATCCATATGCGGCGAGCCCATAGCCGTGGGCAATCATCGACATGACCGCATCGTCGTTGGTCATCCAGTGTGGCTCAAATGCAAGGCAGAGCGAGACGATAAGGGTCGCTGCCAACAAGAATGCGGTCAAGCCTGGACGATTTCTTATGGTCTGCAGAAATATGGAAATGTTACTCATGGCTAGCTGCGGCCCCGACAAATCTTACTGGAACCTTGTTAAGGATGGCGTGCATGAGAGATATATCTGTGGGAATTTCTTGAGTGCAATGCAGAACCAATTGGACTGTGGTATTTTGCCAGAAATCCGAGAATTTTTCCGATAAGCCTAAACTCACCTGTTACCCCGTTACTTGATTGGCAGCCGGTTTACCAGGATGAGATGGGTTATCTGTTTGCCAGGCGCGCGCCATAACGATGGCTTTTTCCATATCCATCCTGTGGAGGATCGCATCGTGGGAACGGCTTTGGCCGCGACACTCAACAGCATAAGCAATCGCGGCTGAAGCCGCTCCCACCAATTTGAACTATTTGAATTGAAGTGCGAGCTGCAATTGCGCGATGACCTTGTCCTGCGCTTCATCTATGCCCACCCACAAAGGCAGCCGCAGCAAGCGATCCGATAAATTGCCGGTGTGGGGCAACTCGCCGTGGCTGCGGCCATACTGTTTGCCGGCTGGCGCGCTGTGTAGCGGCACATAGTGGAATACCGCATTCACGTTCTGTTCCTTCAGGCGCGCGATCACTTCGGTGCGCTTTTCCAGTGACTCCAGCAGGATGTAATACATGTGAGCGTTGTGCCGGCAGCCTTCCGGAATGATGGGGCGGCGCAACTTGCCGGCGGCTTCGAGCGGAGCCAATGCCTCATGGTAGCGCTGCCAGATGTCCAATCGTCTTTGGGTAATGCTCTCGGCTTCTTCCATCTGCGCCCACAGGAAGGCCGCGATCACCTCACCCGGCAGATAGGAAGAGCCGATATCCACCCAGGTGTATTTGTCGATCTGGCCGCGGAAGAACTGGCTGCGGTTGGTGCCTTTCTCGCGGATAATTTCCGCCCGTTCGGCAAAGCGCTCATCATTGACCAGCAAGGCGCCGCCCTCTCCCGAGATGATGTTTTTGGTTTCGTGGAATGAGTAGGCGCCGAGGTGGCCTATGGTTCCCAGCGCCTTGCCCTTGTAGCTGGACATCACCGCCTGCGCGGCATCTTCGATGACCAACAAGTTATGGCGGCGTGCGATGTCCATGATGGTGTCCATTTCGCAGGCGACTCCCGCATAATGCACCGGCGCGATGGCCTTGGTGCGCGGCGTGATGGCGACTTCAATCAGCGTTTCATTGATGTTCAGCGTATCCGGCCTGATGTCCACAAACACCGGAACCCCGCCGCGCAGCACGAAGGCGTTGGCCGTCGAAACAAAAGTATAAGACGGCATGATGATTTCATCACCGGGCTGGATATTCGCGAGCATCGCGGCCATATCCAGCGATGCGGTGCATGAATGGGTCAGCAAGGCCTTGTGCGAGCCGGTGCGCGCTTCCAGCCAGGCATGGCATTTCTTGGTGAACATGCCATCGCCGGCGAGGTGGCCGTTGGTATGGGCCTGCGCGATATACCAGAGCTCGCGTCCGGTCATGTAGGGTTTGTTGAATGGGATGTTATTCATTTTTTGTCACAGCTCTAGGGTCAAGAAAATCGTCATATTGTTTACTCGTTCACCGCACACCGCACCTGCTGGATAGCCAGACGAAATCCCTGATGGGTCACGGTCCCGAGCAGTTGTCCGTTCATGTGTTCCCTGCAATACGTACTCAGCATTTCGAGTCTGTGCTGTGACGCCATTATCGGGATACCCGTTTCGGTTCGCAATCGTTCCAGTATGCCACGACCGGACATTTGTTCGGCATGCGCCACCGAGAAGGGCGTGTGAGTGAGTGAGTCCAGCCCATAAAATCTGATATTGCGGGAAGCGGGATCGTTGGCCAACACCGGGAAGGCCAGCACGAATAAAAAACTGTCAGCCCAACTGACGATAGGCTCCGCAGGAAGACCATGCAGATTCCGCTGAAATTGTTGCGCCCATTGCTTGTATACCAATGAGGTGGGCATCAGCAGATAAGCGCTGCCCAGGCAGGCGATAAGCAGGGTGAATGCCGTTATCCTGCGCCGGATAGCGTGTTTGGTTTGTTCCAGCATCAACGGGGCGATCAGCAATAAGCCCATCAAGGGCACATACACACGAAAGATGGTGGGTCTACCCATGGCACCCATGACGAACAACGCGAGCAGGCAGAGCATCCAGGTAAGTGCTATCCGCCATCTGGGCATCAGGAGTAGCAGCAGAAAGGCCGACAAAGCCAACGGCAACAGCACCGGGCCGAACAGCGCTTGCAGGGCAACGACGCCCCCCTCCTGTGCGGGGAAAGCGCCGAGCTCGGTCAACATCGTATTCAGGGGCTGAGGGTCGGCAATCCGCTGGTCGGCAAAAAACCAATCGCTGACCAGGTTGATATCGTTTTGAGTATAACCGTGGCGGGCCAATATCTCGGGGTGTTGTTCAAAATGCTTGCCGGCACGGAAGTCGATCAGGGATGTCAGGGGGGGGCGCATTTCCATCACGTACCGCCACTCTGGACCGCTGTAAGACCAGCGATCAAACGCCGCTGCCGAGGCAATCGCGGTACCCAGCAACAGGAATGCAATCTGCATCTGCCGCCGTTCCCGCAAGGCGCGCCAGGGCAGCAAAGGCAGTGCGATGCCGAGCACCAGTAAAAATTCCTTGTCCCGAATCAGATAGCCGAAGAATGCCAGCAGGCAGGCAATCGCCAGATTGCCGCGCCCCCCGAATCGTGCATAAACCTGCCATCCGATGATGGCGGCTACGGTCAACAGTCCGGCATTAACCGTGAATTGGGGAAGCAGGGTGGGCCGCAACAGCAGCAGGAATACGGCCAGAAAACCGAGCAGATATCCAGTGCCCAGTCGCAGCAGGAAATACAGCGTAGCCCAGCCGATCACCAGCAAAACGATCAGCATGGCAAGCGAATAGCCCAATACCCCGTTGATGGAAGGGATGGCGCGTACCAGATAACCCCACAGTACATTGGAGTTGATGAGATTGGGGGAGCTATATGAGTTCAAGCCATAGCCATGGGCAATCATCGACATCGCAATATCGTCGTTCGTCTCCCAGAGCGGATCAAACGTAAAACAGAGTGTCGCGATGAGTGCGGCGGAAAATATAAAGGCGAGGAGCGCCGGGCGAGCTTTCAGGTGCTGCAGCAAAATGGAAAGGCTAACCATGGTTATCGGCATGCCCGGTTTTGGGGAAAACGAAATATCTGAAAGTGACGAACAGAAACCCCGCGACCACGAAGATCGCTGCGGCCTGAACGAGTTGATGGGAGTAGCCCAGTTTGTCGACAAACATCAGCAAGATGAGGAAGTTGAGCAGGTAGCCCATGAGATGGGCAATGCAGTATCGGGCTCCGGCACCCAGCACGGCACCCTGATGGGAAAACGTCCAATTGCGGTGGCCGGCAAACCCGATCAATGCGCCTGTGATATACGCGGCGGTCATCGCCGGTTTGGGTGCTATGCCCAGATAGGTCATCAGCAAATAGAAGCCATACAGGGCCAGATTGGTCGCTATGCCCACCAAGCCGTAGCGTAGCAGTTGCAGCATGGATTTGCCCATCAGGGCCTGTTTGGCGGACGCAATCATTTTTCCAGGCAACATGCGGCGGGCCAGCTTGCGAATGACGGGCCGTGTCTGCCGAGTTGTGGGAAAAGTGGCGCGCACAAATAATTCATGGCGCCAGGTGATGGTAAATGTCTTGCGGGTGTTTGAACGAGAAGCCCAGCGAAGCATACAGATTAAGTACCGCCAGGTTGCTGGCGGAAATCGAGCTCTTTACTTCGTGATGTCCGGCTTGCAGCAGTTCGCTACACACCGCACTCCACCAGTATTTGGACCAGCCCTTGCCGCGACACTGTGTCGCCAGCGCGTGCAACACCAGGTTGTTGCCGTTATGGCCGATGAAGCCTGCCAGCGCACCCTGCCAGTACAGCCCATAAACCTGCTGCGCATCGAGAAGTTGCTTTAACCATTTATCGTAGCGCAGGTCGGCTGCCGCCTTGGGCAGATTAAAGTCGCGATGAAAACGGCCATGCGAGAACGCTCCATGGCAGATCGCCAGGGCTTGTTCAACATCAACCTCCTTGGAAGTGGTCGCGTCCGGATGTCGGATTTCACGCAACCGCGTTGCGTTGCAATGCGGCTCAATCAACGTGTCACAGTAGTAAAAACCGTATTCATGCAGCAGCCGTTTGTCCGCCAGAGGATCAACCTTCAAGGTGTGATGGCCGACCGTGCGCTTCGCTTGTCGCAAGGCGTTCTCCGAATATTCGGTCAATTCCCAGGTGGGCATGCCAAACGGTGTTGTGTCCCACGGCGTGGGTTTAAGCAGCGGTATGGTGTTCATCAAAAGTTGTTCGCCTGACGATGTAAAGAGGACGCTTCTTGCTTTCGTCGAAGGCCTTGCCCAGATAGATGCCGATAATGCCCAGCATCGCGATAATGATACCGCCGATAAAATACAGCGACACGATCAAACTGTTCCAGCCGGGAATCGGCGAGCCATGAATCAGCGCTCGCCCGAGAATGTATGCCCCATAGCAAAAAGAAAGAAATGCCATGCCAAAACCAAAGCGCACCCCGATACGCAAGGGTTTATCCGAATAGGCAATGATGGTTTCGGTGGCCAGCTTCCATAACTTGGAAAAGGTATAAGTGGAATTGCCCTCGAAACGTTCGGCATGTTCCACCTCTATGCTGGCGGTGGGAAATCCCAGCCACTGAACCAGCCCGCCGAAGAAGCGCAGCTTCTCGCCCATGCGGCGGAAATTCTCCGTCACCTTGCGCGACATGATGCGGAAATTTCCGCTCGCCCCATCGTATTCGATATCCGCCAGATAGCTGAAGACCTTGTAGAACATGAATGAGGTGAACCGCTTCAGCGGCGGGTCCTGCCGCTCGCCGCGCCGCGCCAGCACGATGTCGTAGCCTTCCTGCGCCTTGGCATACAGGCGCGGGATTTCCTCCGGCCTGTCCTGCAGGTCGCAGTCCATCACCACGACCCAGTCACCGCGACAGTGATCAATTCCGGCGGTGATGCCGTAATGCTGGCCGAAGTTGCGGCTGAACTGCAGGCCGCGCACGCGCGGGTCTGCCGTAGCCAGACGTTCCATGACCTGCCATGATTTGTCTCCACCGCAATCTTCAACCAGCACGATTTCAAAGTTTGGCGAGATGCTTTCCAGCGCTGTCTTTAATCGGGAATAGAGTTCATCGAGACAATGTTCGGCCTTGTATACCGGAATGACGACGGAGAGGAGCGGATTGGAATGGTTCATTGGGCTGTTCGTGCGCGCATAATATTCTGGGGTTGCATACATGACTTCAGGATGATAGGAAGTTGAGTTATACCAAATTTTTCCGGATGGATGGCACATTTTGCCAATATTCGGCGAATCCGTCGATATCCAGATAGGTCATGAACTTTGGGATGTGCTTTTTCCTGTTCTTTCGAACTGCGCCAGCGAGCTTCTGATGCTAATATTGGGCCGTGTCTGGGTGGATCGGGCATGTTGCAATTGTTAAACTAGGCTCCCCGGAGCATGCGGCGCTGATGGTGCCTGGACCACCGTCGCCAGCGCGCTGTTGCCTTGGGAGTTATGGCCTGTCGCATACTCATTATTTTTGTTGCATCGCACTGTACAAATGGCACTAACAGCAATCGACGATCCGGGATGCCTCTCGCAACCCTTGCAGCCCGCACTTGATGCGGCCATTACTCGCGCGAAGGAGAGCGTCGGCTCTGTATTCAATCCGGATATGATCAGCGAGAAAGTCGATACCCTCATCGCGTGTATAAACCCATGGTAAAAATGCTCTCCATCGTCATTCCGGTATACCGCAACGCAGAATCGATTCCAGACCTGATTGCGGCGCTGTCTGTCGTCGCGGATCAGGCATCGCATGAATTTGAATACGTTACCGAGGTGGTGTTCGTCGTGGATGGCAGCCCCGACAATAGTTATGCGCTGCTGGCCCGGGCGTTGCCGGATGCGCCGTTCGCTGCGCAATTGTTGCTGCACTCGCGCAATTTCGGTTCCTTCGCCGCCATCCGCACCGGGCTGCAGGCGGCGCGCGGCGAGTACTTCGGCGTCATCGCCGCCGACCTGCAAGAGCCGCCTGAACTGGTGCTGCGCTTTCTGGGAAAGCTGCACTCGGGGGAGTGCGATGTCGTTGTGGGTTGCCGGGAGAACCGGCAGGACCCGTGGTTCGCCCGCAATGCATCCAATCTGTTCTGGAAGCTGTACAAAAAATTCATTATCCACGAGATACCCGAGAAGGGCGTGGATGTGTTCGGCTGCAACAGGGTATTCCGTGATCATTTGTTGCAGCTCGGCGAGGCGAACTCTTCTCTGGTGGGCCTGATCTTCTGGCTGGGCTTCAAGCGCGGCGAAGTATTGTATGAGCGGCGCATGCGCCAGCATGGCAAGAGCGCATGGACGCTGAAGAAGAAGATCAACTATCTGCTCGACAGCGTTTTCTCGTTTACCGATCTACCCATCAGGCTGCTGACGCTGTTCGGGTTGATCGGGGTGCTGGTCGCCGTATTGTTGGGCGTCGCGGTGATCCTGGCCAAGATGTTCGGCAATATCCCGGTTCCGGGCTACGCGGCGACGGTGCTGACGGTGATCTTTTTTGGCGGCCTCAATTCGTTGGGGTTGGGCATCGTCGGCGCTTACGCCTGGCGCGCATACGAGAATACCAAGCAGCGACCTTTGGCCGTGGTCATGAAGGCGCAGGATTTCGGACATCGCTAAATGACATCGCACAGGTCGATAAGCTCGTTACGGTTGAACATCCGGGATGCTTCGTTTGCAGCCGCCAACCTGTATAAAAGCGTTCGTTTTGACCGGAGCATGTCGGGTGAATAAATTGATTAGCAAGGCATGGCTGTTGAGTCTGGCAGGCATGCTGATTTGGTTTGCATTTTGCCTCTACGGGGGGGAGCGGATTCCGGTCAGCAAGGGCCTGGGCTATGACGGGGTGATATATGCAATGTGGGCCCAGATCGACCCGTTGCAGTTGTTGAACAGCAAGACTATCGGACTCTATCATGCTACCAGGGTATTGCCATCCATCATGGTGCATTATCTGGCGCAATTATTTCATTATCCATTGGGGGATTTTGATCACCCCGAGGGCGTGATTAACGCATTCGTGTTGTTGAACAGTGCGTTGATCATGGGGAGCACGTTTTTGCTGTACCTGGTAGCGAAGCATCTCAATTGGAGTCCCCAGGTACTGGTGCTTGGTTTGGCGGCGATGTTCATCAATTTTCCTGTGTTGAAACTATCCAGCTACTACCCGACGCTGACAGATGTCCCGGCTTTCTTTTTTGGGCTGCTCACTTTTTATGTGTATTTGCAGGGGTGGCGACTGGCGCTATTTGCAGTTTCGTTACTGGCTTCATTTGTCTGGCCCACGATGCTTTACGCGGCGTTACCTTTGCTGGTTTTCCCGGCGCAAAATCTGAAGCCCTCCACGTTTTCACCGGCCAATCTCAGTCATGCAGTATCCGCCCTGATAGGTGTGGTGCTGGTTGCAGGAACGATATATGTCTATTACATCATCGGCAAAAGGATACCTTTCGGGGCTACCCCTGTGAACGAGAGTGTGATTTTGATCGGTGCTGCGATGTTCTTTGCCTATGTATTTTGGATGCTGCGCCCATTTGTTGATATGGCTTTTTTCCGCTCGACCCTGCTGTCGGGCATCAACAAGGGTGGTGTAGTATTTGCGGTTATTCTGGTGATTTTTGTGAAGCTGGCCATTGCGAGTTTTTCCTCGCAGATACTCGATGGCCCTTCGTTTTTGGAGTATCTCCAGAATCTGGGGCTGTACATCATTGCAGAGCCGCTGCTGAACGTGGTGGCGCATGTGAGCTATTTCGGGCCGGTCATGGTTTTGCTGCTGTTGCTGTGGGAGGAAGTTGTTGCGCTTGCGAAGCAATATGGCCCCGGTTTGCTGGCAGTGTTGGCCCTAGCGGTGCTTGTTTCGATTGGCACAGAATCCAGAACGCTGATGGCGGCATGGCCGGTACTGGCGATCCTGACCTGCGAGGTGCTTAACAGGCGTGGCGTAAGCTGGAGCCTGGCGTATGCAATTCTGGCGATCGGTTTAATCACTTCGCGGTTCTGGTTGCCTATCAATTCCTATGGACCTTGGCTGGGGACGTTCCAGGACTTCCCTGCGCAGATGTTTTTTATGAATCTTGGCCCATGGATGTCTGCTGCCATGTATGTAGTGTGGTTGATTGTTACGCTGTCGCTTTTTATCGCATTATCGATAGCACTGAAGAAAATGAGCGGGCGTGAAAACGCAACAGCGGCCAACTGATTAAATCTGGAGAATTTCATGAGTGAGTATTTCGTCCACCCGGCGGCAATTTGCGAGTCAGCGAATATCGGCAGGGGCACCCGTGTGTGGGCTTTTGCGCATATCCTTCCCGGGGCGCTAATCGGCGCGGATTGCAATATTTGCGATGGGGTGTTCATCGAGAACGACGTGATCGTCGGCGACCGCGTTACGATCAAGTGCGGGGTGCAGCTTTGGGATGGTTTGACGGTTGAGGACGATGTGTTCATCGGCCCGAATGTCACGTTTACCAATGACCGCTTCCCGCGCAGCAAGATATATCCGGAACAGTTTGCCAAGACCATCGTGCGCAAAGGCGCTTCGATCGGCGCCAATGCAACCATTCTGCCGGGCATGGAAGTCGGGCGAGGTGCAATGATAGGAGCGGGTTCGGTGGTTACGCGTTCTGTGCCGCCAAATGCGATCGCGATGGGGAACCCGGCGCAAATCGTCGGATATGTAGGCACAAAAAGCCCGCTGCCCAGCGCGTTTGTGACAACAACCCCGACCACCGGTAGCGGGAAGGTGCTAGCTTCCAATGTCCGTGGGGTAACGCTGCATGAGCTGCCGCACATAGACGATATGCGCGGCAGCCTGAGCGTGGGCGAATTTGAACGCTCCATTCCATTTGCGGCGAAGCGTTATTTTCTGGTGTTCGATGTTCCCAGCCGCGAGATTCGCGGCGAGCATGCGCATCGCACCAATCATCAATTTCTGATCTGCGTAAAAGGGAGTTGTTCGGTGGTCGCCGACGATGGCAAGCAGCGCCAGGAATTTTTGCTGGATCGCCCGACGCTGGGAGTTTATTTGCCCGCGATGGTATGGGGTATCCAATACAAGTATTCCGGTGATGCGGTATTGCTGGCATTCGCTTCCGAGTATTATGATCCTGACGATTACATCCGTGACTATAGTGAGTTTATTGCGCTGGTCGGCAACAGCCGCTGACGCAACAGCATGCGCAACGAGTTCGTTCGATTCCTGTTGGCCGGGGCGATTAACACCCTGTTAAGCTATCTGTTATATTTGTTGCTGCTCGCGTTTCTGTCTTATCTTCCTGCTTACTCGATCGCCTATTGTGCGGGCATCGTGCTGTCGTATTTTTTTAACGTGCATTTCGTGTTTAAGAAACGAGTCAGTCTCGTCAGCTTCCTGAAGTTTCCCGTCGTCTATGTCATTCAATATGTTTTGGGGGCGACGGTGCTGTGGCTGCTCGTGGGTAAAGCGGGTATTTCTCCCGCGCTGGCGATGATAGGCGTGATTGTTGCCACGGTTCCGGTCACGTTTGTGGCGAGTCGATTCGTCCTGAAGCACTGAAAGACTTTGACGATAAAGCGCTACGCGGTTGAAATTTCCGGTGAAGGATGCCGCACAACATTTGTGATTCTGTACAATAGTACCGTAGTCGATGTTTATGTAACGTCGCACGAGTATTGCTTTCAACAATGACCCGCTCACCAATGCCAGGCTGGCTTGCCTGAAAATGCTAGACGGGTATAGATAGGGCCGCTGTATATTAATTGGATAGAAATGACAGGTATCAAGAAACTGACGGCAAAACATTTTTCGGCTGCGCGTAAACGCCTGTTGCAGATGCATTTCGAAAGCGGGGTCGGGCATATCGGCGGCAATCTGTCTGCGCTCGACGCGATGCTGGTGGTTTTTCATGAGTATCTCAGCGGAGAGGACAAGTTCATATTGTCGAAAGGCCATTCCGCCGGCGCGCTCTACACCACGCTGTGGAGTCTGGGGCGTCTCAATGAGCAGGATCTGAAGCAATTCCATCAAGACGACACACTGCTGGCCGCGCATCCTCCGGCACAGGGTATAGAGGATATCCAGTTTGCTACCGGTAGCCTGGGCCATGGACTGTCGCTTGCGGCGGGTACGGCGCTGGCCTTCAAGCTCAAGGGCAATGCTACCCGTGTAGTCTGCCTGACCTCGGACGGTGAATGGCAGGAGGGTTCGACCTGGGAGGCGCTGATTTTTGCCTGCCACCACCGCTTGTTCAATCTCACCGTGATGGTGGATCACAACAATTTGCAGGGCTTCGGTTCTACCGCCGAGGTTGCTTCTATGTCGCCGCTGTGGGACAGGCTCCAAGGCTTCGATGTCGATGTGCAAATAATTGACGGGCATGATCCCGATGCGATTCGTACCGCGCTGGAAGGCGAAAGCAAGCGTCTGCGGGTGATCGTGTTGCGCACCGTCAAGGGCCATGGTGTCAGCTTTATGGAAAACCGGATGGAGTGGCATTACCTGCCGCTGTCGGAAGATCAGTTCAAAACGGCCATCGAGGAAATCGAACGGAAGGAAGTCGGGCTGAAATGAGAAAGCAACTTTGTGATGCCCTGGTGGCGCGAACAGCCGGCGCTGCGAGCTCCAGGATGGTATTTCTGACCGGCGATCTGGGATTCATGGCGCTGGAACCTTTGCAGCAGGCATTGGGGGCGAGATTCATCAATGCCGGCGTGGCCGAGCAGAACATGATTTCGGTCGCCGCCGGACTGGCGAGGCAGAATCTGGAAGTGTGGGTATACAGCATCGCGCCGTTCTGCTATGCGCGGCCCTTCGAGCAGATTCGCAACGATATTACCTTTCATAATCTGCCGGTCAAGCTGATCGGCAACGGGGGCGGGTACGGATACGGTGTGATGGGGCCCACTCATCATGCGATCGAGGATTACGGCGTGCTGCTGACGCTGCCCAATATGTCGGTCTACGTTCCGGTGTTCGACCAGGACATGGATGCGGTGATTGCGCGCGCGGGCGCTTCTTCTCGCCCGGCCTACATCCGGATGGGGCGCGGCGAGCCGCCCGGAGGTTATGCGGTGCCGGCCTATGCCCCTTGGCGGCAGCTGACCGGCGGGGGAGGGGCTGTGGTGATCACGGTGGGGCCGCTGGCGGGAACTTATATCGCGGCTTTCGAGCGCCTGCCTGCAAAGAGCCGTCCCAATCTGTGGGCGGTCGCGGAACTGCCGCTCGAGCAGAATCCCATGCCTGCTGAACTGGTGAGCCAGATAGAGCAAGCTTCCAGCCTGTGCGTTGCAGAGGAGCATGTGCGACGCGGCGGCTTTGGTTCAGAGCTGTTGTTGCACCTTGCGGATAAAAATATTGCGGTGCGGCGTTTCCGGCATCTCTATGCCAGGGCGCATCATTTTGAGCGCTATGGATCGCAACACTTTCTGCGGCGACAATCCGCGCTCGATGTTGATAGTATGCTGGCGATACTGTAAGGGAGCATCAAAAAAACATGTCTGATTTGCAAGCTTATATCCGTTCCCTGAGCGGGCCTGTGCTGGTGACCGGCGCATCGGGTTTTGTCGGCGCCAACCTGTTCAAGATGCTCGCGGCCGTTCGTGGAGATGTATACGCGGTGGTGCAACGCGATAAGGGATGGCGGCTTGCCGAGGTCCACGATAAGCATGTCATCTCGGTCGATCTGAATGATTTTGCGGCAACCCAGAACCTAGTCAACAGCGTAGGCCCGCAAACGGTGTTCGATTGTGTGGCCTATGGCGCCTATTCTTTTGAGGAAGACGCCAATCTGATCTATCAGACCAACTTCCAGGCCATTGTCAATTTGGTCGGTTTGCTGGCAGCGAAGCCGTTTGCGGCCTACGTTCATGCCGGTAGTTCATCTGAATACGGGATCAATTGCGCCGCGCCATCGGAAGATAGCGTGTGTGAGCCCAACAGCCCCTACGCGGTGTCCAAGGTCGCATTCGCCAGTTACCTGCGCTTCATGGGTAAGCAGCGCGAATTCCCTTGCGCTAACCTGCGGCTATATTCGGTCTATGGCCCGCTGGAAGACACCTCCAGATTGTTCCCCAACCTGCTGCGGCAGGCGCTTGCGGGGAAGCTGCCGCCATTCGTCGATGCCAGAACTTCGCGCGATTTCATCCATGTGGACGATGTCTGTTCTGCTTTCATCTTGGCGGCAGCAAGAATGCATCCGGGTATGTATGGGGAAAATTTCAATATCGGTACCGGCATCAAGACCACGATAGCCGAGCTGGCCGAAATCACCAGGCGCGTGTTTGATGTGCGGGTCGAGCCGCAGTTTGGCACGATGCAGGGACGTGCCTGGGATATGGCAGACTGGTATGCCGACCCGCGCAAAGCGGTCGAGCAGCTGGGCTGGAAACCGTCCGTCAAGCTGGAGGATGGGCTGCGTTCCATGGCCGGCTGGGTGGCGCAGCTTAGCGACGGTGAGATGCTTTCAGCAAGCAAAAAGTATCGCAACGAGCGCAAGCGCAGCGTCTCCGCGATCATCGCCTGTTACAAGGACGGCCAGGCGATCCCGGTGATGCACCAGCGTTTGACCGATACTTTCACCAGGCTCGGCATCGATTACGAAATCATTTTCGTCAACGACTGCAGCCCGGACGACAGCGCTCAGGTGATCCGTGACATCAGCGCGAAGGATCCCCGTGTGATCGGCATCTCGCACTCGCGCAATTTTGGTTCGCAGATGGCCTTCCGCAGCGGCATGGAGCTCTCGACCAAGGACGGCGTCGTGCTGCTGGATGGCGATCTGCAGGACCCCCCCGAGCTGATCGAGTCGTTTTACGCGAAGTGGGAAGAAGGGTTTGATGTCATCTATGGCCGGCGCATCAAACGCGACATGCCCTGGTACTGGGGTGTCATGTACAAGCTTTTTTACCGGCTCTTCGCGATGTTCAGCTATGTCAACATCCCGCTCGATGCCGGAGATTTTTCGCTGATGGATCGCCGCGTGGTAGGCTGGTTGCTCAATTGCCCCGAGCGCGATTTGTTTGTGCGCGGCCTGCGCGCTTATGTCGGTTTCAGGCAGACCGGGGTCGACTATGTGCGACCGGAACGCATGTTTGGGCATTCCACCAACAGTCTGATCAAAAACATCGATTGGGCCAAAAAGGGAATATTTTCGTTCAGCAATGCGCCGCTGACTATGCTGACCAGCATCGGTGTTATATCCTTCGCACTCTCGACGCTGGCTACGATCGTCATCGTCCTGCTGAGGCTGCTGGTGCCGGATATTGCGCCCAAAGGTTTTACAACGCTGCAAATCCTGATTCTGATGTTCGGCTCATTCAATCTTTTTGCGATCGGCCTGGTGGGTGAATATGTCGCAAAAATCATGGCGGAGGTCAAAGGCCGACCACGGTTGATACGCTCCGCGCTGATTCGTCATGGCACCGCTACCGAGCTGTTGCCGGATGGCAAGCGTGTTGAGTAGCGATGCGCGTAAACCTTGCATATGAAGGGCCGGATCAATGATGTCGCCGGTGGGTGATCGCAGGGACACTGGCCGGCTGAACGAAAAATCAGGCAATGCCTGGAGTTTGCTGGGGATCGCAGTGCTGGCCACCGCCGCTGCAGGCCTGCTGTATTTCGGCTACTTCCAGCTATCACCGTGGATTTGGAGCCGCAACCAGCCGTTCAGGCCCGAGGATGTCACCGTCTGGCAGCTGCTCTGGCTGGAGGACAGGGATGGCGTGGAGCTGTATGCCCTGTATGCGCTGATGTTCCTCAATCTTATGCTGGTCTGTGCGCTGAGTCTGGGATGGCGCAAATGGAGTGGCGGTTCCGCCCGTTATTTTCTGGTTATTCCGCTGGCGCTGGCGTGCGCGTTTGTTGCTGCCGTCGGTTTTCAACCGCCGATGAATACGCTGGCCAGCCATGCGCTTTCGGATATTCTCGCGAAGTCGTTCACGGTAATGGCCGTGGTGTTGCCGCTAACCGCATTGCTCTATTACCTGCAACAGCGTTACGCATACTGGGTGCAGGTGGCCGCCGCCGCATTGCTGCTGATCCCGGTCTGTTTTATTGCCACCGCACCGATCGAATGGTACGACTATTCTTTCATGCTGGCCCCGGCCCTGCGACTGTTGCACGGAGCCGGCATTTCGGAAATCTACCTGCCTTATGATCTGCTGCTCTCCTTGATAGGCTGGGCATGGATGAAATTGCGGCTGGACCTGAACGCATTCCAGGTTGTCGGCCAATTTTCCTTTTATTTTTTGCTGCTGGGACTCTTTGTTTTTTCCCGGCGATGGTTTCTGGACAAGCGGCTTGCTGTTTTTTTGCTGGTTGCTGCGGTTCTGGTGCGTATCTATGCCGGGCCGGGCGATGCCGTTCATTCCTTTCAGCTGACGCCGTTGCGCCTGGACCTGTGGTTGATCCTGCTGGCGCTGGTGTATTTCAAGGGCCCGCATCATTGGAGTGCAGGCCTGTATTGCGGGCTGTTGCTGGTGCTGCACAAGAACTTCGGCATTATTTACAGCGCCGCTTATGTCCAGCTGGTGTTGACGCTGTGCTTGCTCGATACGCTTGCTCTGTCCGGCAAGGCCAGAGCATCCGCGATGCTGGGGACGCTATGCAAAAAAAATTACCATAACTTTGCGCTCATCCTGTTGAGTGCCTTTGCGCATTACCTGCTTTTCAGGGATTTGAATGAAGCGGGCGATTTCAGCTTCAAGAGCCTGGGGATAAGCTTTACAAAAATCACCGCCCAATCTTTTTACTGGTATGCGGTAGTGGTTTCCGGACTTGCCTTCGCGCTGCTGCTGAGATTGCGCGCCCGGGTTTCCGCCAATTATCTGGCGACCGGCATTTTCCTGATCTATCTGGCGATCGGGAACTCGCTGTACTTTTTTGGCCGGAGCCACGAAAACAATATTATCAATATTTCCGTCATCTTGCTGCTGCTGTTTTTTTTGTTGGTGGATATGGTCGGGCATTTTCTGGCACAGGACGCCGGCTCTGCCGGCAAATCATTCGTGCACCGGAATCCGGCGATGATAGTAGCGCTGGTTTTCATCGCGGCAATAACCATCTGGTATGGAGATAACATCAGCAACAAAGCGGCGGCGCAAGTGCGCAATGCTGCCCGTGGGCAGTTTATTTACCCGTCGGAAGTGACTGAACCGGAGGTGTTGAACGTGATTGCCCGGATTCAATCGGTCACAGGCGATAACCCCAGGGTTTATTTCGTCGGGGACTATGATTTTTTATTGAGCTATTACGGGGGCTATGCCCCGGTTGGCTATTACAACCCGGTGTATGCGTGGATATCCAAACGCGAGTTCGACAAATCGTTGCAGGGATTGGTGGACCAAGGTTACTATCTGGTCATCGATAATGGCCTGACCCAAGAGGTATTGCCATCCATCCGGTTTTCAAACCACAGAGACATCGGCGGACGTTTAATCGTGTGGAAATAGCGAATATTTTCCCGTGAAACGGATGCTGCTGCCCGATAAATGGATGTCAGATCAATATGCGGATCGGCCCACCACAAATGAAGGAACGGCAGTGTCAGAAGAATTTCAGCCTATCGCAATTCGACCACCCGGCGATAATCGATGGCTTTTTTGGTTGAGGTGCCTGGTTGATCTGCAGTTGCTGACGGTTTTCCGTTTCCTGGTTTTGCACCTGGATGCATGCCGTGGCCGGATACTGGACGTTGGCGCCGGAGAATCGCCATGGCGGGACTTGCTGCCTGCGGGGGCGGAATACGTGGGGGTCGATGCGGACTTGTCGGGCGAGTTCGGGATGCGTCGCCACGCACACATCACTTATTACGACGGCAAGAGACTGCCGTATGAAGATGGCAGTTTTGATTATGTGCTCTGCACCGAAGTGTTGGAGCATGTGGCCGATCCGCTGTCTTTTCTTGCCGATTTGCGGCGCGTATTGCGGCCGGGCGGAACTTTGCTGCTGACTGTGCCATGGTCCGCCCGTCTGCATCATGTGCCTCACGACTATGGTCGTTTCACCCGTTACGGACTGGTTCAGTTGCTGGACTCCTGCGGATTTCTCGGCGTGGCCATTGTTGAACGGGGCAACGATATCGCGGTCATTGCCAACAAATTGATCGTCTTGATGATGCGTTTGTTTAGACCCCGCAGATGGCATCATTGTCTCTGGTCCTGGGGGCTGGCAATCATGCTGGCGCCCGTTATGCTGGGATTTTTGGGTGCGGCCCACCTGGCCCTGTTTTTTAATGCCGGGTCCAGGCTGGACCCGCTGGGTTATGGTGTGACCGCGTTGAAGAGCAGGACAGATGGCCGTTGATTTCAGTACGCGCGGCAGGTTCATGCGCTTCCTGGTTGCCGGCGGCGTCAACACACTGTTTGGCTTCGCGGTTTACAGCATGTGCATCTTGGCCGGAATGGCCGTATGGCTGGCGTTGCTGGCAGGCACGCTGGCCGGTATCGTATTCAATTTCTTCACCACGGGAGGTTATGTATTTCGCGAACTTTCGATTTCCCGCTTTCCCCGCTTTGTGATGGCCTATCTATTTGTCTATGGGGTTAACTACCTATTGCTTGAGCTGATCTCGAGTTGGTTAAGCAGTAAAATAGTGTCCCAGGCTATTATTACGTTGCCGCTGGCTTTGCTTTCCTATTTCGTCATGGCGCGATTCGTATACTTTCAAAGAACGGTTTCATCGACGCAAAAAAAATGAGCTCGTCACCCCCTTTAGCCCGCTTGCGGCGATTCTCCCCCTGGCTATGGATATTGGCCGGTACGCTGGTCGCGATGGGCGCCTATCTGCAGGCGCTCAACTACCCCTTTATTTATGACGATGTCGTTTACATCACTGAAAACGCCAAGCTGTCGGGATTGCACCCGACCGAATTGTGGCGGCTATTCGTTGAGCCTTATAACAGTTATGCCGAATTCCTGCCGTTGCGCGAGCTTTCCTACTGGGTGGATATCGCGCTGTTCGGGCTGAACCCCGCAGCATTCAGGGCGGACAACATCATTCTTTACTTGCTTTGTTTGCCACCGGTTTATTTCATTACATCGGGATTGTGGAAATATTTTCGCCCGTCCGATGCAGCCGGTGCGCCATGGGTTGCGGCTATCGTCACCGCCCTGTTCGTGGTCCATCCGGCGCATGTCGAGACCGTGGTCTGGATCAGTGGCCGAAAAGATGTGCTGGCAACGCTGCTTTCGCTGCTTGCCTTATGGTTGGCCATCGTCGCCAGACGTGAACAGGGACTCTCCGTGCCGCATGCCGCGGCCACTCTGCTTGCGTTGCTGGCTGCGATGCTGGCGAAAGCCTCGGCTTTTGCGGTAGCCCCGGTCATTGCATTGCTTTGGTTGATGTTCTGGCGCGACGTTCCCGCACCTTATCGCCGTCGCTCCGTGCTGTTGTGGCCGCTCGCCAGCCTGCTGCTGGCCGCGTGCATAGCGCTGGTTTTTGCGACGACCATCGCATCGAAGCTGCCCTTTTATTTTGGTATCGAGGTCATCACCAGATCGCTGGCGGTATTGGGGTGGTTATTTCGTCTTTCGGTCAGTACCGAAAGCAGGCACTTTTTTTATCCGACCTTTGATGATCCCTATCTTCCGCTCATGGTCGGCCTCGGGGGAGTGGTTTTGGCTGCCGCTGCCGCCAGTGTATTCAGTTTGCTGCGCAAACGGCAATCGCTGGAGGCATTTTCGATCATCGTATTTTTGCTGCTCTGTATACCCAGCATCCAGCTGATCCCTTATTCGCCGCCGTCGCTGGTTTCCGACCGCTGGTTGTCTTTAGCGCTGTGGCCGGTGATGCTGTTGCTGGTTACGTTGGCGTGGCGCTTGAAACCCGTTGTGCGCATGGTGCTGTTGCTGATATTTGCGTTGTCATGGTGCTGGCAGACCGTAGAGCGCCCGCGTGACTGGCGCAGTTTCGAGGCGATGATAGATGCCGATATCCGCGCCTATCCGGGCTACTACATGCCGGCGGTGTATAAAATATTTGCTGTCCAGTTGCGGCAAGGCTTGCGCGGCGATGCACTTGAGACGGCGAACGGGATAGCCAACCCGGAGTTCCGGAATGCGATGATAGGGATGATCAAGGGGGATCATGCCGCGCATGTTTCTGCCGCAACGGAAGGACAGATTCAAGAGGCGATGAATCTGCTCTGGCAACTGGAGTCAGATATTGAGCGGCTTCCGCTCCAGGCAAAATGGGACCCGCTGGTATATCACGTCTGGGAAAAGCGGCGCGTCGTACTCAAGAGCGATTGGGATTATTTGGCCAGGCAATTTCCCGGCGATGTAGCGGTGCGTTACAACGTCGGATTGTGGATGTTGAAGATACATAATCAAGGCGCGGTCGCACATCTGCGCTTTGCGCTGGACTCGCAACGTCTGCCGGAACCGGTGCGTGGGACGGCGTTCAAGAACTACGGTCTGGCGCTGATGGAGGGCGGGAATTTTGCAGAGGCAGAAACCCCGTTGCGTGCCGCACTGGAGCAATCCCCTCCCGATTTTCGTGCATATTGTCTGCTTGCCGGAGTGTATCGGCAGACAGGGCGCGCCGAAGCCGCTGCGGGTGCCGCAGCAGAGTGCAGCAGCCGGGTGCGAGCCGAATGATTGTGTACACGTTTGGCCTGTATAAATTAACGCCGCTTTCGAGGTCTTAGATGCAGAAACATTTACCCGTATGGTTACGCAATAATTCCGGTTTGCTCATCGTGCTGGTGGCGGTATTTCTGATATACGTGCCCAGCCTGAGCGGGGATTTCATTATCGATGATATTCCTTTTATCCGCGACAACCCTCACATCCGCCACATTGGTGATATCGCCCGATATTTCACCAAGGGGCTATGGGAAAACTCGGTGCATGAGTTTAATAACGAGCCGCTGTATCGCCCGATGAATCTGGTTCCGGCGATGTTGAACTATGCGTTGTGGGGAGCGAATCCGTTTGGGCACCATGTTTTTCTGCTGCTGCTGCATTTGGCAAACACTTGTCTGGTCTATGCGCTGATACGCAAACTGGTCGCAGCATCCGCGATGGCTGCGACGATAGGCGCCGCAGTGTTTGCGCTACATCCGGCCAGAGTCGAGTCTGTGGCCTGGATATGCGGTGGCATCGATCCGCTGGTGGCTTTTTTTGTATTTGCGGCGATGCTCGCTCACCGGTTCTTTATCGATAGTCTGGATAATGTGCCGGCAGACCGTAACAGCGCATGGCGGTATCTGGGCTTGTCGCTGGTTTGTTTTCAGCTCGCGCTGTGGAGCAAGGAAGTGGCCTTTATTTTCCCGGTGATCGCGGTGGCGCACGACCTGATCTACAGAAGAAAGATACACTGGCCCAGTGTCGGTTTGCACGCGATCGTGGTCGTGGCATATCTGATCGCCCGCAGCCTGGTGCTGGTCAAGGCCGGGCAATTAAGTGCGGTCGATTTCTCGAAGATTTCGCGGTTGATTGATTTCGCACTGGGCTATAGCGAAATGCTGGTGCTTCCCATCCATATCCCTTTTTATATCCAGCCCCCGGAGCATGCGGTGTCGTCTGTTCTGGGCATCGTCAGCGCGATCGTGATGGCTGCTTTGGCGGGGTACTGCTGGCGCAACTGCGACACGAGCAAGCGCAAACACCTCGCGTTTTCTCTGGTCTGGATGATAGGCTTCTTCTGGCCGGCCATCCTGCTGGCGTTCTATACCGACGGTTTTTATGCCGGGCGATATCTGTATATCCCGTCGGCGGGCGTGGCGATTTTTGCGGCTCTTTTTTACGATCACCTGCATGCCGTTTATCCTCGCCTGAAGAATACCGTCATCGCATGCTGCGCGCTGATCGTCGCCTGCTACGGATGGGTCACCTGGAGAGATATTCCATCATGGCATGACGCGGGGACGATATACGGGAAAATCGCCGCGATAGCGCCGGAAAATGCCGTGGGTTTTGTCGGCCTGGGATATTATTATCTCGACCATGGGGGACAATGCGGCAGCAGAACGGAATTTCATGCTTGCGCTGCAAAAGGCCAACACTTACGCGCTGCGCGAGGAGTGCCTGGTGGTGCTGGGAACGCTCAACGGGATGAGCAACAGGCTGGAGCAAAGCGAGTCATATTTTCAGGAAGCGGTGAAACTCAATCCGAAAAATTCCGAGGCCTGGGCGGGGCTGGGAAATCTGGCGTGGACGAGAGGGCGCGTCGATGAAGCGATTGCCGATTATGAAAAAGCTTTGGCAGCCCGCCCCGGCAATTATGAGGCCGCAATGAATCTGGCGACGGCCTATGACAAAACCGGCCAAGCCCAGCGCGGCGATGCAATCAGGCAACAGGCTGCCGCGCTGCGCCATTAAAGGGGCGCAGACTGCCCCGAACTTTTTTAAACGAACTGGAATAACGATGGATTTAAAAGAAACCTGTCTTGAGTCAGCGCTGGTCTATCAGGGGGACTTCATGCGTGTGCACAAAGACCGTGTGCTGTTGCCGGATGGCACGGTGAGCAGCCGCGAATATATCGCTCATCCCGGGGCGGTCGCGGTGCTGGCGATATTGGACAATGGCAACCTGGTGATGGAACGGCAATTCCGCTATGCGCCGCAACGAGAATTTATCGAGTTGCCTGCCGGCAAGATCGACCACGGTGAGGATATTCTGATCTGTGCGCAGCGCGAGTTGCTGGAAGAAACCGGTTATGTGGCGAGCGAATGGACACATCTGACGACCGTTTGGCCGTGCATCGGCTATGCCGACGAACGCATGGAATATTTTCTGGCACAGGGCTTGACCCATCAGGAGCGCAAGCTGGATGACGGCGAGTTTCTCGAGGTGTTGGAATTGTCCCTGCCGGATGCGCTTGATTGGGTAATGCAGGGCAAGATAAGCGACAGCAAGACTATTGTCGGCCTGTTCTGGCTGGAGAAGAAGTTGAAGGATTGGTGTTAGCGTAGTGTCGCATTCTGTTTGGAACTGAACTTCTCCAGTGGGAGCGGCCACTTCGATAAACTCAGGACAGGCTTTAGCCGCGATTGGTCGCTCGAGTTTACTGCCCGCATCGCCGCTCAAAGCCGCTCCCACAAAGGACTTGCTCGATAACTCCATTAAGGGCGCTTCTAAAAATGCATAGTTCGCTCAAATGTAAGGCGCGGAAAAAATTTCCGCTGCGCCGCATATGCATGATATGTAAGCAAGAAATTTTTTACGCAACACAGCATAACCAGCCACTTGGCTGCCGTTGTTTGGCAGCTTAGTGGATTGGCTAGTGGTTTCATCAGTTGAGATGAAATCGGGATTTTTAGAAGTGCCCTTAAGTTTAATCAACAGTAGCAACGCTACACTAGCGTCTAACCGTCTGCGCCACCCGGAATCCAGGTTTTTTAACGTGTGATGAAGATTATTCGCGCTGCGCCAGCCGCTGTTTGGAGAGCGCGGGATTCTGTGCGAAATAACGTTTGATGCCGCCCAGGATTGCATTGGCCATTTTCATCTGGTAGCCCTTGTCATTCAGACGTCGCTCTTCGTCGGGGTTGCTGATGAAAGCGGTTTCAACCAGGATCGAAGGGATGTCGGGCGATTTGAGCACGGCGAATCCGGCCTGCTCGACACGACCACGATGCAGGTCGTTGATGCTGCCCAGTTCGTTCAGCACATGCTTTGAGAGTTTCATGCTGTCGGTGATCGTTGCGGTTTGCGACAGGTCGAGCAGCGTGCGCGCCAGGTAGACGTCTTTCACCGCGATGTTGACGCCGCCTATCAAGTCTGCCTCGTTTTCTTTTTTCGCCAGCCAGCGCGCGGCGGCGCTGGTTGCGCCGTGTTCGGACAAGGCGAATACCGAGGAGCCGCGCGCGGTTTTTTTGATAAACGCATCGGCGTGGATGGAAACGAACAAGTCCGCGTTGACCTTGCGCGCCTTGGCCACGCGCCCGATAAGAGGGATGAAGTAATCGCCATCGCGGATCAGTACGCCGCGCATGTTCGGCTCATCATCGATCAACGCTTTTACCTTGCGCGCGATCGCCAGCGTGACATTCTTTTCGCGTGAACCATGCCTGCCATGCGCACCCGGATCTTCGCCGCCATGCCCGGCATCGATCGCGATGATCAGCGTGCGTGCCCGCACTTCAGCTTGGCGTGCAGATGCGACAGGCGGTTCGACTTTGTCCGGACCAGAGGTTATCTGGGCGGCTTTGTCTTCCGGGTGCAATGGCTGTTCCTCTGTGGAAGTATTTGCGGCAGAGGCTATCGGGGCCGATGTCGTGGCGGCGACCGGCGCTGCGCTTGCGGCGGTGGTCGCACCATTCTTTTGATCGAGCAGGGCCATCAGCGGATCGAGAGGATGAGCGGGATAGACATCGAGCACCAGGCGATAGCCATATTCGGCGACCGGTTTGAGGACGAACAACTGGGGTTTGGCCTCGCTCTTCAAATCCAGCACCAGGCGCACCACGCCGGGTTTGAAGCGCCCCACGCGCACGCTCTTGATATAAGGGTCGTCGCTGCCGACCAGCTTGACCAGGTCATTCAATGATTGCCCGAGTTCGACTTCCTCCAGGTCGATGACCAGGCGTTCCGGATTGCTCAAGTTGAACATGTTGTGGCGGACTGCCTGCTTGGATTCGAGCGTTAGCCGGGTGTAATCCTGTGCCGGCCAGACACGTGCCGAGCTGATGGCGATGGCGGCATGCGCCGGTATCCACAGCAGGGGCAACCAGCATAGTAACAATGGTACGGTGAACCTTAAAGTTGCTTTAAACATTCTCTGCCTGTTGGTGTATTGCCGCTGATCTCGACGTTGCGCCCTTGTGCAAGGATAGCAAAATCGATGGTGATGTCGGCCTGCGGAATGAGCCCCTGTGCGTGTTCCGGCCATTCGATGAAAAAAATATTGTGCCCGTTAAATTCATCGCGGAACCCGGCGGCTTCCCACTCCTCTTCGTCATGCAGACGATACAGATCGAAGTGGCGCAAGTCCAGTCCTGCGGCATGATAAGGCTCGACCAGGGTGTAGGTGGGACTCTTGACGCGACCGTTGTAGCCCAGTGCGTTCAGCACCCCCCGCACCAGAGTGGTTTTGCCCGCGCCCAGATCGCCGTGCAGGTAAATCACCATGCCGGGCTTCAGGCGCGCCGCGAGGCGTTGCGCTAACGCGGCGCTTGCGTCTTCGTCGGCAAGGAAGAGTGAGATATTCGTGCAGCGATCGTTCGTCCCCTCTCCCCCTGGGAGAAGGTTTGGGTGAGGGGCGGGCATGGTAGATTTAATCATTAATGGTGGCATCTGTACCGTGCCCGCAGGCTGATTCGGCTATCATCGTCGCTATGCAAAAAATAAGTCCTCGACAAGTTGATTATCCGGCGCTCGCCATGCAGATACGCGCCTGGGCGCACGAACTGGGTTTCCAGGAAGCGGGCATCAGCGACACCGACCTGTCGGCGGCGGAAAACGGCCTGCTGGAATGGTTGGCGCTGGGGCTGCACGGCGAGATGGATTATATGGCAAATCACGGCACGAAACGCAGTCGTCCGGCGGAACTGGTGCCCGGCACGCTACGCGTGATTTCGCTGCGGATGAATTATGCACCGCCTGCCGCGCGCGACAGCGAACTGGTGTTGGCCGATGGCGAGCGCGCCTTTGTCTCGCGCTATGCCCTGGGGCGCGACTACCATAAGGTATTGCGTAACCGTCTGGCGAAGCTGGCGGATAAAATTCGCGGAGCGGTTGAAGGTTTTGAGGGGCGGGTCTTTACCGACAGCGCGCCGGTGATGGAGGTGGAACTGGCACGCAAGGCCGGTCTGGGTTGGCGCGGCAAACATACCCTGCTGCTATCGCGAGAACACGGCTCATGGTTTTTTCTCGGCGAAATCTACCTGAACCTGCCGCTGCCGGTCGATGTGCCGCAACCTGAACACTGCGGTACCTGCACGCGCTGTATAGCCATCTGCCCGACCCAGGCGATCATCGCGCCGTATCGGCTGGATGCACGGCGCTGCATTTCCTATCTGACAATAGAACTCAAGGGCAGCATTCCGGTCGAGTTGCGCCATCTGATCGGCAACCGCATTTATGGTTGCGACGATTGCCAGTTGATATGCCCCTGGAACCGTTTCGCGCAAGCCAGCATCGAGCCTGACTTTGCTGTCAGGCAGGGTTTGGACGATGTGTCGCTGGTGGAGTTGTTCGCGTGGAATGAAGACGAATTTAAAAATAAACTGGCGGGCAGCGCGATTTACCGCATCGGCTACGAACAGTGGTTGCGCAACATCGCGGTGGCGCTGGGCAATGCGCCCCAAAGCCAACAGATTGTAAATGCACTGCAAGCGCGCGCGGAACATCCATCTGCGCTGGTGCGCGAGCATGTGGCCTGGGCATTGGCATGCCATCAGAATTCATCGGCCTGAGCGAATCACCACGGGCGCATCGGCAGGGTGGTGAATTTTGCGCTTGTGCTGATAAATTGACCCTACTTTAATTATCAGTAATACTGACCATACAAATCGCGAGATAAAAATAAAAAGCAGAAGACCGAAAAATATAACGAAGGCGGGAAAAAATAATTAAAAAAGGGGGCTTCGATGTTGGATGTTCTTCATTTGGTGATTTCACCTCCTGATAGCGGCTCACTTTATTCGGGCCGCTACGATCCTCTGCTGGTGGGCCTCTCCGTTGCTGTCGCGATATTTGCATCCTATGCAGCGCTGTTGGTTACCCAGCATATCGCGCTGACCGAAAAAATTGCAACGAGGCGGATGTGGGTTGCCGTCGGTGGCTTATGTTTGGGTGCAGGCATATGGGCCATGCATTTCATCGGCATGCTGGCGTTTACCCTGCCTTGTACGAGCAGTTACGACGCGATCCCGACGCTGGTGTCGATCATCCCCGGCATTCTTGCCAGCACGCTCGCGATTCATATTATCAGCCGCCGCGAACTTTCATCTGCAAGGCTGGTTGCGGGCGGGTTACTGATCGGTGCAGGCGTAGGCGCGATGCACTACGCCGGTATGGCGGGGATGCGCCTGGACGGTGCGATCCGTTACGACCCCAGGCTATTCCTGCTGTCTATCCTGATGGCTGTCGCGCTGGCTACATTCGCACTCAGGATCAAATTTTACTTGCAGGCGTGGCTACCGCGCTGGGGCCAGTGGACAACGGCGATCAGTGCCGCAGCAATGGGGCTGGCCATATCCGGAATGCACTACATCGCGATGGCAGCTGCTTATTTCGTCCGAGACACCAGCCATGCCGCAGTCGCGCAAGCGGTGTCGCCAACCATGCTTGCTGTCGTGGTGCTGGGCGCAACCTGCTTGATCATCGTCACCACGATAGTTGCAACCTACGTCGGGAAACCCAATCTGCTTTCCATGGGGTCATCTCACCGGTTGATAGGCATTATTGTCTCGTGCTGGATTGTTGTTTCCTGGTTGTGTTCCGGCTACTACTACGATTATTTTTCCAGCCGCTTGTATCGGCAGGAATTGCAGAATGCCCGGCGGCAGGCGGAAAACATCGCGGGCAATATCGATAGGGATACGACGTTGCTCAAAGGGATAGCGGAGATGGTGGCGCGCGATGACGAGGTGCATCGGTCGCTGCGCCGTTTTGGCACCGATGCGGCGCCTTCGGCACTGGCGCTGGAAGAACGCAAGAAACGTTGGGCCGGGGACAAATTGTTCGGCGAGCTGGATGCTTCGTTATCGATTACGGCAAGAAGCCTGGGTGCCGATCTGATATACGTGGTCAACGCGGCGGGGGACTGTATCGCCGCCAGCGATGCCGGCAATCCGGGTAGCCCGATTGGAACGAATTTCTCCGATCGTAAATATTTTTCCCAGGTGATAGCCGGGCAAGGCGGCTACCAGTATGCGGTTGGTCGGACTAGCAGTATTCCCGGTTTGTATTATGCCTATCCGGTTACCGAAAAGGGGCGTTTTATCGGCGCTGCGGTGGTTAAACGGGGTATAAGCAGTTATTCCTCGTGGCTTGATCTCGCTGATGTTTTCCTTGCCGATGCCAACGGCGTCATTGTCCTGGCGAAAGACAAGCGTTGGGAGTTGCATGCTTTGCCTCACGCAGCCGTGGCGGATTTGTCTGCCGAGATAAAAGTCCGGCAGTATAAACGGAGTGTTATCCAGCCGTTGCCGATGGTGTCGTGGGATGATAGCTTTCCCGATGCGGTGTCGATCAGGGGCGAGAAATCCCCGGATATACTTTTTCCTCTGCGTATTCCGGGTGACGATATCGTCATCTATGCGTTTCGGCCATTGGATGAACTGGTGCGACTGGGTACCGAAAAATATTGGCTGTTCATGTTGCTGGCGATCGCCGGCAGCATGTTGATGGTCGCCGCTTCTGCGGTCGTTATATATCTGCGCGAGTCGCGCAGGGCGGATGAAGAGTTGCGCATATCTGCCACCGCTTTCGATGCGGGGTCCAGCATCATGATTACCGATGCCGACAGCGTGATTTTGCGGGTCAACCAGGCTTTTACCAGGAATACCGGCTATACCCCCGAGGAGGCTATCGGAAAAAAAACGCGCATCCTCAAATCGGGTCGTCACGATGCGGACTTTTACCGCTCGATGTGGGAATCAATACGGCGCACCGGAGGGTGGGAGGGGGAGATTTGGGACAGACGTAAAAATGGAGAGATATATCCCCAGTGGTTGACTATCGCTGCTGTCAAAGACAAGGATGGGAGCATCACTCATTACGTGGGATCACACATCGATATTACCGAACGCAAAGGGGCGGAGGAGGAAATCCGGCATCTGGCGTTTTACGATCACCTGACGCATTTGCCCAACAGGCGGCTGTTGATGGACAGGCTGCAGCATGCGCTGGCTTCCTGTGTGCGTAATAATAAAGAAGGAGCAATACTGCTCATAGACTTGGATAATTTCAAGACGCTGAACGACACACTCGGCCATGACATCGGTGATCAGCTCTTGCAACAAGTGGCACAGCGCCTGAAATCCTTCATGCGGGAAAGCGATACAGTGGCGCGTCTGGGCGGTGATGAGTTTGTGGTGATGCTGGAAGGCTTGGGCGAGCAGGAGCTGGACGCTGCGGCACAGGCGGAATCGGTCGGCGACAAAATTCTCACTACCCTCAGTCAGCCGTTTCAACTGACCGGACACGAATATCACAGTACCGTCAGTATCGGCGCCACCCTGTTTAACCATCAGCCGCAGCCGATGGATGAGTTGCTGAAACAGGCAGATATCGCCATGTACCAGGCTAAAAAAGTTGGCCGCAATGTAATGTGTTTCTTTGACCCTGAAATGCAGGCGAGCATTGCTATTCGTGCCTCGCTGGAAAGCGAATTGCGCACGGCGATTGAACGGCAGCAATTGCATCTGTATTACCAGATCCAGGTGGACAGCATGAACCGGCCCATAGGCGCCGAAGCATTGATACGCTGGATACATCCGCTGCGCAACATGGTGTCTCCCGCCCAATTCATTCCGCTGGCGGAAGAAACCGGGCTGATCCTGCCCATCGGGAAGTGGGTGCTGGAGACGGCTTGCGCCCAACTCAAGGTATGGCAGAAAAATGCGCGTACCCGCGATCTTGCGTTAGCGGTGAACGTGAGCCCCAAGCAATTCCGCCAACCCGATTTCGCAACCCTGGTAGGAGCCGTCGTGCAGCGCAATGACATTAATCCAAATATGCTCAAGCTGGAACTGACAGAAGGCATGCTGGTTGACAGCATCGAGGACACTATTGCGACCATGAACGCATTGAACGAAATCGGTGTCCAGCTCTCGCTGGATGATTTCGGTACCGGTTATTCGTCCTTGCAATATCTCAAGCGGCTGCCGCTGGGGCAGCTCAAGATAGACCAGTCGTTCGTGCGTGATCTTGCGACCGATAACAGCGATAAGGCGATAGTGCGCACCATCATCGCGATGGCGCACAGTCTGAACTTGGATGTTATTGCCGAGGGAGTGGAAACGGTAGAGCAGCGACAATTTCTCATCGGCATGGGCTGCGCTCACTACCAGGGATACCTTTTCGGCAAGCCGATGCCGATCGAGCAGTTTGAGGAAATGCTTGGGCGGTTGTGATTGTGGTGATGGCGGTCAACAGTTGCTTGCATGCTGAAGCGGTTGACTTAAAAACACTTACCTGTCTGCCGATTGCGCCGATTACAAAAGATTAAACAGCTGGTTATCAATATTGCCGGAGCAATCCATATGGTGAGAGCAACATTGTCTGCAACCATATAGAAATCTGCGCAAATCTGTGTAATCCGCCGATTGAACGGCGGTTTTAAGGATAAATAAACCGCCCTTGCAGTTCTTCCAGATTCAATTCTTGCAATATTTGCCTTAATCGTTCTTGCGCGTTCCTGCGTGGCGATCCGGTGCGGCTGGCGACGATCAATTCGTTTTTCATCGAATGTTCCCATCCGACCAGTTCGGTAACGGTCACTTGGTAGCCATGCGCTTCAAGTTGCAAACAACGCAGTACGTTGGTGAGATGGCTGCCGAATGCACGGGTGTGTATCGGGTGCCGCCAGATTTCAGAGAGAGGCGTTTTTCCGAACGATTGATTTTTGTTTTTATTCAGCAGCGCGGCGACCTCAGCCTGGCAGCATGGCACCAGTACGATGTGCCGGGCATGTTTGTGCAGCGCAAATTTGATCGCGTCGTCGGTGGCCGTGTCGCATGCATGCAGCGCGGTAACTATATCAATTTGTTCCGGCAGTTGCGGCGTATGGATGGAGTCTTCTACCGACAGATTCAGGAACGACATGCGCGCAAAGCCAAGTCTGGCCGCCAGTTGTTGCGACTTGCTGACCAGTTCTTCGCGGGTTTCGATGCCGTAAATATGGCCGTTATCGTGTGCCTTAAGAAATAAATCATAGAGTATGAACCCCAGGTAAGACTTGCCTGCGCCATGATCTGCCAGCGTCAGTTTGCCCGTTGAGAGCACTGCGTTGAGCAGCGGTTCGATGAAATGAAACAAGTGGTATACCTGCTTCAACTTGCGCCTGCTATCCTGATTGAGTTTGCCGTCGCGAGTGAGGATGTGCAATTCCTTGAGCAGCTCGACGGACTGATTGGGTTTGATTTCCGGGATATGATTCATTGCTTCAGCCGAATTTAATTTTCATCAACAATACGGCGCCAGCCAATATCAGCGTGATGGAGTTGGCGATGATGATAGGCCAGGCCGCCAGCAGAATACCGTAAGTCAGCCACAGCCCGACCCCGAGTGTGAACAGGGCATACATACCCAGCGAGATGTCGGCGGTATGGCGGGTTCGCCATACTTGCCAGGCTTGGGGAAGGAATGCGGTGGTGGTGAGCGTCGCTGCCGCACTGCCTATCCAGTCAGTAATGATCATGGGGGTTAATAGGTGGTTTTGTCGGGTGGCGATTATAGCGTTGCTGCAATCTGCTGCGGTTAGGGGAAAATGAGGCTACACCCTGATACGAGGTGCCCCTAAATAAAATGAAAAAAGTATTTGACGAGGGTAGGGTGCTTTGCTATAGTGGCGGTCTTCGCTGACGCGGGGTGGAGCAGCTCGGTAGCTCGTCGGGCTCATAACCCGAAGGTCATAGGTTCAAATCCTGTCCCCGCAACCCTCAGCCCGATCTTTAAAAGATTAAACAAACAACCGACGAGTGTAGGTGCTTGGTTTTTGGGAAGTTTCTGTGTCTTTTGGGATATGGAAACGACTTTAAAAATATGTAGTACTTACGCAAAGTCGAAA
>JACPYR010000010.1 GCA_016195965.1 Nitrosomonadales bacterium
TGTCACGGCACTAGTTGCGACCTTCACCACGACCGGCGCCAACGTCAAGGTGGGTACGGCAGTTCAGACCAGTGTCGCCACGGCGAATAACTTCACCAGTCCGGTGGCTTACACGGTCACCGCAGCCGATGCAACAACGGCGATCTATACCGTAACAGTAACAGTGGCAGCGGCGGCGACAGGCGCGGGTGTAAACCTTGGAACGGCCGGGACTTTCGTGATTCTGGCAAAAGCTGGAATCACCAATGTACCAACCTCTGTAGTGACCGGCGATATCGGAGTCAGTCCAATTGCCGCAACCGCCATCACGGGACTCCCGTTAACAATGGATGTCGCAACAGGTACATTTTCGACAACCCCTCAGGTTATCGGAAAAGTATATGCAGCCGACTATACATCTCCGACCCCGGCTAACCTGACCACGGCTGTACTCGATATGCAAACAGCCTACACCGATGCCGCTGGGCGGGCACCAACATCTGCTGCCACAATCAACGTGGGTGCGGGAACACTGACCGGTTTAACCCTGACTCCCGGTGTCTACCAATGGGGTACCGCTGTTACCATCCCAACGAATCTCACACTCAGTGGCACGGCAACCGATGTGTGGATATTCCAGGTGGCAGGTGCGCTCGACTTGGCTGCAGCCCAGAGCGTTATCCTAAGTGGTGGCGCACTGCCCAAGAATATCTTCTGGCAGGTCTCCGGTGCTGTAACCATTGGAACAACGGCACACATGGAGGGGGTAGTACTGTCGGCAACATCGATCACGTTAACGACGGGCGCAACGGCGAACAGCAGATTGTTGGCTCAGACAGCAGTCACTTTGGGTGCTAATGTGGTTACACAACCGGCTCCATAAGGCATGCAGTATAGGATGTGAAGTAGTTAATAAAAGGCCGCCTCGCGAGACGGCCTTTTATTTTAATCACGATAAAAACCAGCCCGTGCTATTACAAATCAAATGAAATTGAACTGGCGTAGTCAGTCTTCATCCAATTAAACGTTTAACTTCCGTTAGAAAGGCTTGCAAAATGAATTTAAAACTCGCTCTGACAATTATGCTGTTAAGTTTGGCGCTGGCATTTATCTCTCAAAATGTCGCAGCAGTTGAGATCGGCTTTCTATTATTGAAAGCTTCCATGTCGAGTACGTTGACAATATTTTTCGCATTAATAACTGGATATCTTTTAGGTTGGGTCTCACATGGATACTTTTTGTATCGAAAATCCAAGGCTAAGTACGTTTATTTACGTTGAACCGAAATAAAAAGACCAAAATAAAATGGCTAGGAAAATAAGTATCGGTAGCATAACTTTATGCTTAAGCTACAAATTCTCTCGTCAATTCACTATATTAAGGAGAGAACATTTTGAAAACCCTCATACCCATTTCGGACTACATGGCCGATAAGCGCCTTGCTTCATATCTTGTGGCAATTCCTGCTCTGCAGGATGGTAACTTTTCACCTTCGTTTCCCTCAGACACAGAACCTGATCCTCTATGGCTGGAGTTGCGCAAACTCGCCACGATACTCGAACAAAATCACGACAAAGAAATCGGCCTGACAGCGACGTTGCTGGACAGCGTGAACGATGCGGCGTTCCTGATTGATCGGCAATGCAAAATCAACTACGCCAATGAAATGGCCTGCCGGGCACATGGCTACACTCTAGCGGAAATGCTCGAAATGGATATGCGCACTTTGTTCAGCCCGGATCAAACAAGCGGGTTTCATTTTCGCATGGCCGTGCTTACGCTACGCGGCCACGATGTATTTGAAACTACTAATCTTCGTAAGGATGGAACCATTCGGCCCATGGTATTCTACGTACGCAGCATCATTTTCAATGGCAGCCTGTTCTACCTTGCCGTCGCCCGTGACATTACTGATAGAAAACTGGCTCAAAAGCAGTAATCCAACTATAGAAAAATGAATAATACAAAATTGATCGACGATGCTGTCAATGCAGAAAATATAGGCTTCATGCCCTTAACTGTTATGCCAAGTTTTGCTCCACCCTATAGCCGCTACACAGATATTACTTCAGCCAGCAGGAAATATGACCACTCGCTTTATCCACCAACATCGCCAAAAATACATGAGCTACTCGAGAAGTGTGAAACTTAACAATAATTCCACTCACGATAACTTGTAGCCGCTTTAACAAGAAGTTGATTTTGATGTTGCAGTTTTAAATGTGCACTGGTATTTATCGATCTCGTCAGCTTCAAGGAGATTAACGCTGGCTGGTCATACTAACTGCGCACCACCGCTGACAGTTCTGCGCGCACCGCAATTCGATAAGCGTTCTTGCCCGCGCGCTTGGCCTCGTACAAGGCCAAGTCCGCGCTTTTCATCAGTGCGTCCGCATCCTCGCCATGGTCAGGATAGATACTGACACCTGCGCTGGTGGTTATGCTAACGGGATGCCCCTCAATCACATAGGGTTGCGACACTGCCTCGATCACTTTTAACGCCACCATGGTGGCTTCGTCGATACCGCTGACCTGCCACAGTACTATGATGAATTCGTCACCGCCCAGACGAGCCACTGTATCCTCTTCGCGCACCTTTTCAACCAAGCGTCCTGCAACCATTTTCAGCAGAACATCCCCGGCGCCATGCCCCAAGGTGTCGTTGATCTGTTTGAATCCGTCCAGATCCAGATACACCACAGCCATGATGCTTTTGTTCCTACACGCATGGGCTATGGCCATCGACATTCTGTCGGCTAGTAGCCATCTGTTGGCAAGACCCGTCAGCATATCTTTCAATGCCAGTGATTCCAGCGCCTTGCCGTGATTGCGGGCCGCCTCGTGCAACAAGCGGACTTCGAGCATGTTGTGAACGCGCGCCAGCACCTCGGCCATCTCAAACGGCTTGCTGATAAAATCCTTTGCGCCGGCCTGAAGCGCGCGCAGCTTGTGACGTGGTTGGGCGGTGATGACAATCACTGGAAGGTAACCGCCCAGTTCGATTTCCTTAAGTCTCTCCAACACCTGGAACCCGTCCATGCCCGGCATCTGCAGGTCGAGCAGGATCAGGTCGTAATTATTCTTGCGGTGTAGCTCGTACACCTCTCCCGGATCCATCGTGGACATGATGGAAACATAGCCTGCACCGCGCAGCATGTGATTGAGCAGAAGGACATTGACTTCCTGATCGTCGACGATCAGGATTTTGCCGAGAAGAATGTCAGGTGAAATTTTCATGAAAATCACAACTCCTTAATTTGCTCTTGGCAGATTATTTTCCTGCAAATGCGGGTTGGGTTACGCCAGCCCTCTCTCCCGCTTGCGGGGGAGGGTTAGGGTGAGGGGAATTGCCGCTAACCCAACCTACATAAGTGCATCAAAATCTATGCCGTGTATGTGTCGAAGATATCGTAGAACGATTGGTGGTTTTGTTTGAACGTCGCCAAAATGACCGGGTCAAAATGCTCCGGCTGAGTGCGGCCATCGCCGCGCGTGATGATGTCCACGGTCTTCAGATGGTCGAATGCGGGCTTGTAGGGTCGCTTGCTGCGCAGGGCGTCATAGATATCACCGATATTCATAATGCGCGCTGCCAGCGGAATAGCTTCACCCCGCTTGCCATTCGGATAACCCCTGCCGTCCCAACGCTCGTGGTGATTGAGCGCGATCTCGGCGCCCATCATCAGATAGGGTGACTTGCTATTGCCGAGGATCTCGGCGCCCATCGCGGCGTGCCCCTTCATGACCTCCCACTCATCCGGCGTGAAGCCGCCCGGTTTGAGCAGGATATGGTCGGGGATGCCTATTTTGCCTATGTCGTGCATCGGGCTCGCGAAAAATATCTGGTCGATGAACTCTTCATCCAGGCCCAGCATCCGGGCAAATTCGCGGCTGTAATAGCTGATGCGTTGCACGTGAGCGCCGGTGTCGTCATCTCTGTATTCCGCCGCGCGCGTCATCGTGTAAATGGTTTCCAGATGGCTTTCATGAAGATCGGCGGTCCTTTCACGCACTCGTTGTTCCAGCATGTCGTTGCAATTGTGCAATTCCTTGTGCAACAGGCGCACTTCCAGCATGTTGTGAACGCGCGCCAGCACCTCGGCCAGCTCAAATGGATTGCCAATGAAATCCATCGCGCCGCACTGCAGCGCGCGCAGCTTGTAGTCCGGTTGGGCGGTAATCACGATGACAGGAAGATAACCGCCCGGCTCAATTTCCTTGAGCCCCTCCATCACCTGGAATCCGTCCATGTCGGGCATCAGGAGATCGAGCAGGATAAGGTCGTAGCGGTGCTTGCGATGAAGCTCGCAGACTTCACGCGGATCCATCGTGGACGTGATGGAAACATAGCCGGCGCCACGCAATATCCGCTCGAGCAGAAGGACATTGTCTTCCCGATCATCGACGATCAGGATTTCGCCGTGAAGAATGTTAGATGAACTTATCATGATAATCGCAACTCCTTATTCGCTCTTGGCAGATTGTTTTCCTGCAAATTCCAGCGCCATGTCCAACGCCCCCATGAACTCATTGAGCTTGATGGGCTTGGTTATATAGCGGAAGAAACCCGCATTCAGACCCCTCTCGATGTCGAGTGGCATTGCATTGGCACTGATGGCAACGACGGGGATGTGCGCCGTGACCGGGTCTGAGCCCAGGATTTTCAGGGCTTCAAAGCCGTTGATGCCGGGTAGATTGATGTCCATCAGGATCACATCCGGCTGCGATACGCGCGCAATCTCGATGCCGTCATTTCCGTTCACAGCCGTCAGCAGGCGCATATCGGGGTGGCGTGCGATGAGTTGCTCGACCAGTTGCAGGTTCGCCGGGTTGTCCTCTACATAGAGCAGGGTGTGTAGCCACGCTCCGCGAAACACGTGAGGTTGGGCCAATGCCGCTGCGCCGCCTCTTTTGATGGCAAGGTGCGGCTCAGCGACCGAGATGAGTTCGAACCAGAACACGCTGCCCACGCCAACGCTGCTTTCCACGCCGATGGTGCCCCCCATCAGTTCGACCAGTCGCTTGGCCACTACCAGCCCAATACCTGTGCCTTCCTCGCTACCAGCCTCCTGTCCGAGGCGATTGAACGGTTGAAAGAGCTGCGCAACCTGCTCCGGAGGTAGTCCCGCGCCGGTGTCTTTGATGCTGATGCGTATGCGCCCAAGCGCGCTCTCGGTGCATTTCACCTCGACCGTTCCCTGCTTGGTGTTGTATTTGATTGCATTGGAAAACAAGTTGATGAGAACCTGCTTCAATCGGGTCCGATCAGCCAAAACAAAATAGGGTTTATCGAATTGGGTAAAGCTCAGTTTGATGTCACGCTGTTGCGCCTGCGGTTCGATCATGCTCTGGCATTCGCGCATGACTTCGGCCAGCGACTCTGGCTCCTGTGACAGTGGCACGTGGCCGGACTCGACCTTCGCGAGATCAAGGATTTCGTCGATCAACTTCAGCAGATGCCATCCCGCCTGAAGAATCTTGCTTATGCTTTCATTCTGGGCTGGCGTTGGCGGAGGAGAATCTGACTCCATCAGCTGACCAAAGCCGAGGATGGCATTGAGCGGGCTGCGCAGCTCATGGCTCATGCTGGAAAGAAAATCCGATTTGGCGAGGTTGGCTTTTTCCGCAACAGACCTGGCGCTCTCCAACTCGACATTCTTCTCCCGCAGCGCCTGATCCAGGCGTTTGCGCTCGGTCACGTCGCGCGCAGCGGCGAACACGCCCTGCAGCCTCCTGTCCCGATCTTAGAAGGTGGTCGCATTGTAGGACACCACCGTTTCCTTACCGTCTCTGGCGCGCGCGGTAAGTTCGTAATTGGTGACCTTCTTTTCGTTCAGCACCAACTTGATGGCTGCCTCGGCCCGCTCCGGATCGGTGAAGTTGTTCTTGAACGGTGCGCCGATCAGCTCATCGCGCGTACATCCGGTGAGCGCTTCCATCTGCTTGTTGACATCGGTGATGATGCCGGATGGATCAGTGGTCATAATGGCGTCGATATTGGATTCGATGAGTGAGCGCGTGTAGAACTGCTGGTCACGCAGACGCTGATCAAGCAGCTTTTGCTCTGCTTCGACCTGCTTGCGCACGGTATTGTCAGTTCCGATCAGCAGATAACCGATGATGGCATCCTGCGCGTCGCGTAGCGCCGTGACCGACACGACTGCCGGGAAGCGGCTGCCGTCCTTGCGGATATAGGTCAGCTCGTAGATGTCTTCGATGCCGCGTGAGGCCTTGAACACCAAGGCCTCGAAGCCCGGCGTAATCGGCGTACCGAGTTCGGCGCTCAACGTCTTGGCGCGCGCGATCACTTCCTGCGGATCGGAAATGTCGGCCGGGGTAATCTTATTCATCACGTCGGCGGCCGCGTAACCCAGCATGCGTTCCGCGCCGACGTTGAAAATCTGGATGACGCCCTTCGCGTCGGTGGCGATACTCGAAAAGTTGGCGCTGTTGAAAATTGCGCTCTGCAACGCCACCGCCTTGAGCAACGCCTCCTCAGCTTGCTTGCGCGCGGTGTTGTCTGTGCCGATCAACAGATAGCCGATGATGACGCCTTGATCGTCGCGCAACGCCGTGACTGACACGACCGCCGGAAAACGGCTGCCGTCCTTGCGAATATAGGTCAGCTCGTAAATGTCCTCAATGCCGCGCGAGGCCTTGAACACCAATGCCTCGAAGCCGGGCGTAATCGGCGTGGACAGTTCCTCGCTCAACGCCTTGGCGCGCGCGATCACTTCCTGTGGATCGGAAATGTCCGCTGGGGTAATTTTGTTCATCACGTCGGCGGCAGCAAAGCCCAGCATGCGCTCGGCGCCGACATTGAATATCTGGATGACGCCCTTCGCGTCAGTGGCGATACTCGAAAAGTTGGCGCTGTTGAAGATCGCGTTCTGCAAGGCCCCGGTTTTAAGCAAAGCCTCCTGGCGTCGTCTCTCGGCAATGCCATCCATTGTGCCAGCGGCGGGATTGAGAATGGCGGGATCACGGATTTTTTCGGACATGGCTTACCTCTGGTACAAATCGTAAAATATTCTGGAGACAAATCATGCAGCCGAAGGTGCGAGCAGCATCTCACCCGTTTTTACGTTCACCTTGTACAAGAACACACACGCCTTCGCACACAGGCGCCTAGGTTAAATCAAGTCCGTGGATGAATTTTGAGCAACTGCGTTTGATCCTAGCGATCAAGTCCGCCACTCTCTGTGCGTTACCGCACATAAAGGAGAGATTTATTTACGTTGAACTAATCACAATACCGGGAAGTAGCGTTTCGGTCACGTCCTTGCCGATCCCGCGGTAGCCGGTAAAGTGGCCCGATGGATCGAACATCGGTTCCCCGCTCACCATTAAATATTGCCGCGAGCCGTCGGGATTGGTACGGCTATAGACAAAATCCAGGAACGGCCGTCTGGCGGCGATATTCGCCTCCAGTATTTCTCGCTCGACCACATTCCAGTGCGCCCCTTGTTCTTTACCTGGATCATTACTGGGATATTTACTCGCTTTATCCAGCGCGGCGTCGACCTGAATACCGAGCATTTCATGCACCGGGCCAGAAATCATGGTGAAGTGTCCGTTTTCATCCTGCTCCCAATACCAGTCGGACGACAGCTCAGTCAGGCGGCGGAAACGCGCTTCGCTTGCACGTAGTTCGGCGGTCCGTTCCCGCACCGTCTGTTCCAGCACCTTGTTATAGTTCTCGAGTTTTCTGTACAACAGCCGCACTTCCAACATGTTATGGATACGCGTCTGTACTTCGAACAGATCAAACGGTTTGGCTACGAAATCTTTCGCGCCGGCTGCAAGCGCTCGCAGCTTGTGATCCGGTTGGGCGGTGACCACGAGTACCGGAAGGTATCCGCCCATTTCGATTTCCTTGAGGCCTTCCATCACCTGGAAGCCATCCATGCCGGGCATCAGCAGGTCGAGCAGGATCAGGTCGTAGCGGTTTTTGCGATGCAACTCGCAGACTGCATAGGGATCTGTAGTCGTCGCAACGCAAGCATAACCTGCATCACGCAACATTTCCCCGAGCAGCAGCAGATTGGCTTGCTGATCGTCAACGATCAGTATGCTGGCGTTATGAATTGCTTGTTCGTTAATCATGATAGTTGTCCTGTTTCATTTGCGTTGAACGACCCCCTTTCAGATAATTCCAGTGCCTCGTCCAACGCAGCCATGAACTCATTGATCTTGATCGGCTTGGTTAGATAGCGGAAAAACCCAGCCTCCAGTCCCTTCTCGATATCGCACAGCATGGCATTGGCACTGAGGGCAATGACCGGGATGTGCGCCGTAGCAGGGTCATTGCGCAGAATATTAAGCGCTTCAATTCCACTAATGCCAGGCAGATTGATGTCCATCAGGATCACATCCGGGAGATGGGCACGCGCAAGCGCTATGCCGAGATTGCCATCGCGCGCGCTCAGCATACGTATATGCGGGTGGCCATCCATTATTTGCTCAACCAGCATCAGGTTGGCCGGATTATCTTCGACATAAAGCAGGGTGCGTAGCGTCGCGTTTCCTTGTGCTTTCTGCGCAAGTTCATCGGTCACGGTATTTCCAGGGGCAAATTGCGGCATAACATCCCGGATCAGTTCGATCCAGAATTCGCTGCCCACTCCGACGGTGCTTGCCACGCCAATGGTGCCTCCCATCAGTTCGACCAATTGCTTGGTTACCACCAGGCCGATGCCTGTCCCTTCCTCGGCGCCACTCTCTTGCCCGAGACGATTGAACGGCTGAAATAGCTGCACCAGCTTTTCAGAAGGCAATCCCATACCGCTGTCCTTGATGCTGATGCGTATACGTTCCGGCCCGCTCTCGATGCACTTCACCTCGACCGTTCCATGTTCACGGTTGTATTTGATCGCATTGGAAAGCAGGTTGATCAGAACCTGCTTCACCCGTGTTCGATCGGCATAGGCAAACCAAGTGTGGTCGAATGGCAGAAAGTGTATATGGATGTCATGTGTTTGCGCCTGCGGTTCGATCATGGCCTGGCATTCAAGCATGACATCTATCAGCGACACCGCTTCCCGCGACAGCGATAGCTTGCCGGACTCGATCATCGCGAGATCGAGAATTTCGTTGATCAGCTCCAGCAGATACCATCCTGCTTTGGTAATCTGATGTAGCCTTCTAGTTTGGTTGTCCGTTGGCGGTGGTAAACCGCCCTCCAGCAACTGGGCAAAGCCGAGGATGGCATTGAGCGGCGTGCGCAATTCATGGCTCATTCTGGAAAGAAAAATCGATTTCGCGAGGTTGGCTTTTTCCGCCACGAACTTGGCGTTCCCCAGCTCGATGTGATTTTGTTGCAGTATCTGATCCATGCGTTTGCGTTCGGTAATGTCGCGCGCTGCGGCAAACACGCCCTGTAGTTTTCCATCTTGGTCGTAAAAAGTGGTCGCATTGTAGGAAACCTCCGTTTTCTTGCCATTCCTGGCGCACGCTGTGAGCTCGTAGTCGAGTACCCTTTTTTCGCTCAGCACCCGCTTGATGCCCGCCTCGGCCCGCTCCGGATCGGTGAAGTAATCCTTGAACGGCACGCCGATCAACTCGGCTTGCGTGCAACCGGTGAGTGCCTCCATTTGCTGGTTGACATCGGTGATGATGCCGGACGGATCGGTCGTTATCAGCGCGTCGATGTTGGATTCGATTAGTGACCGGGTGTAGAAGTGCTGGTTGCGCAAGGCCTTCTGCACTGCATATTCCTTGGTGACATCGCGGAATATCAGCACAGCTCCGATCACCTGACCGTCGCGGTCGCGTATCGGTGCGCAACTGTCGGCGATAGAGCACTCGCTACCATCGCGTGCAACCAGTACGGTGTGGTTGGCCAGACCCTGTATCGTGCCCCGCGCCAGGGTTTCCATTACCGGAATAGTGGCAGGTAGCCGGGTTGCCTGGTTAATGATGCGAAAAATCTCGTCCACCGAGTGACCGGCGGCTTCTGCCTGCGTCCAACCAGTGAGCTGTTCGGCCAAGGGATTCAGAAGAGTCACACGCGCCTCGGCATCGGTGGCGATCACTGCATCACCGATGGAATTGAGCGTAACTGCGAGCCTTTCCTCGCTGACCTGTAAGGTGGCGTTGATTCGCTGCAGTTGTTTATGCGTCTCCTCTTGTATCTCAAGCAAATGCTGTCGCTCTGCTTCGACCTGCTTGCGCGCGGTGTTGTCGGTGCCGATCAGCAGGTAGCCGATGATCGCATCTTGATCGTCGCGCAGCGCCGTGACCGACACCACCGCCGGGAAGCGGCTGCCATCCTTGCGGATGTAGGTCAGCTCGTAAATGTCCTCGATGCCGCGCGAGGCCTTGAACACCAAGGCCTCGAAGCCGGGCGTGATCGGGGTACCGAGTTCGGTGCTCAACACCTTGGCGCGCGCGATCACTTCCTGCGGATCGGAAATGTCGGCGGGCGTGATCTTGTTCATCACGTCGGCAGCCGCGTAGCCCAGCATGCGCTCGGCGCCGATATTGAAGATTTGAATCACGCCCTTCTCGTCTGTGGCGATACTCGAAAAATTGGCGCTATTGAGAATCGCGTTCTGCAATGCACCGGTTTTAAGCAAGGCCTCCTGGTGTCGAACCTCGGTGATGCCCTCCGCCGCACCAGCGGTGTGGTTGAGAATGGCGGGATCGCTGACTTTTTGGAGCATGGCTTACCTTTGTTGAAGCTCTAGTTAGTTTGGCGAACCGCGTGGACGAAGGTTCGATCGGCACCCCACTTACTTATACGCTAATCCTGTACAAATAATGCGTACTTTTGCTTGTTAGCGCCGCAGGATAGTGAGTCCGTGGACGAAATATTCGGGCTGCTGCTATGTTTAAGTATAGCGAACAAGCCTGCCTCTCTCTGTACGTTATCGCACAAAAGGCTGGTATTTTATGCAAAGCGCGAAGCTGGGCCAAGGATTTACCGTGGCCGACTGGGGAAGTTACTGGCGATGACGGATATCGCACAGCAAACGATTAAACTCGTTTTTAACCACCGCATAACATTCACACACGCGCGATTCCAACCCAGAGCGGTCAAGCACCGTGATGTGGCCACGGCGGTAACTAATTAAACCAGCGAGCTGCAAACGCCCGGCAGCCTCGGTGATGCCTTCACGCCGCACGCCGAGCATGCTCGCAATCAGCTCCTGTGTGATGGTCAATTCATTCGAAGGCAATCGATCAAGGGTTAACAACAACCATCGGCACAGTTGCTGCTCCACCGAATGGTGACGATTACAGACTGCAGTTTGGGCCATCTGTGTCATTAATGCCTGGGTGTAACGCAGAAATAAATTGTGCAATGTGCCGCTACGTCGCCCTCCGGTACGATTGAATTCTTCCATTATCAAGCGCGCTTTCAGCCGGTAACCATAGCCCGCTGTCTGCACGGTGGCTTGGCTGGGCGTGGTATTGCCACCCATGAAAAGTGAAATTCCGAGCACGCCCTCATTGCCCACCCCTGCGATTTCGGCCGACGCGCCGTTCTCCATGACGTAGTGCAGGGACAAGATGGCGGTCGTTGGGAAATAGACGTGTTGCAATTGACCACCGGATTCGTAGAGGACATCACCGAGCGGCATCGGAATCAGTTCCAGATGCGGGGAGAGTCGATCGAGTATTTCTGCAGGCAGAGCAGCGAGAAGATGGTTTTGATTGGGGGTATGCCGTGCGGAAATCATAGCGAGCATATTCTTGGCACCGTAGTATGCAACCATTAGGGGGAAAACGGCATAACGTAAGGCTGAGCCTATTTTAACAGGCTTGGACGCACATTTTTTAGCACAATACCGAAGGGGACATTACAACTTTGCGCTTACACAGGACGCAAATAGCGAGTTGGGAAAGCTGCAAAAATCGCGTAAACTATCAGGTCGCCTCAATTTAGATGGTATGCATGGAACAGATACGAATACGCGGTGCTCGCACCCACAATTTAAAGAACATCAGCCTCGATTTGCCACGCCACAAACTGGTGGTGATCACCGGCTTGTCGGGCTCCGGTAAGTCCTCACTCGCATTTGATACCCTGTATGCCGAGGGGCAGCGTCGCTATGTCGAGTCGCTGTCTGCCTATGCACGGCAGTTTTTGCAGTTGATGGAAAAGCCTGATGTGGATTTGATCGAAGGCCTGTCGCCCGCGATCGCCATCGAGCAGAAGGCCACCTCGCACAACCCGCGCTCCACGGTCGGCACGGTCACGGAGATCCACGATTACCTGCGCCTGCTGTTTGCGCGCGCGGGAGACCCCTACTGCCCCGAGCACGACCTGGTATTGCAGGCGCAATCGGTGGGACAGATGGTCGATCATGTGCTGAACCTGCCGGAAGACACCAAGATCATGATCCTGTCGCCGCTGGTGGTGGAACGCAAGGGCGAACAGCTGGAGCTGTTCGACGAACTGCGCGCGCAGGGCTTCACCCGCCTGCGCGTCAACGGCAAGGTTTATGAGATGGACGCATTGCCCGCGTTGCAGAAGACCAAGAAGCACACGGTCGAGATCGTCGTGGATCGCCTGAAAGTGAGCGCTGACGCGAAGCAACGGTTGGCGGAGTCTTTCGAGACCGCATTGCGCCATGCCGACGGACGCGCGGTCGCGGTCGAAATGGACAGCGGGAAGGAACACATGTTCTCGGCCAAATTCGCCTGCCCGATCTGCAACTATTCGCTGCCCGAACTGGAACCGCGCCTGTTCTCGTTCAACAACCCGATGGGCGCATGCCCGAAGTGCGACGGGCTGGGCAACATCAGCTTCTTCGATCCCAAGCGCATCGTGGCCTTCCCTACGCTGTCGTTGAGCTCCGGCGCGATCAAGGGCTGGGACAGGCGCAACCAGTTTTATCACCAGCTGCTCGCCGGGCTGGCCAAGCATTACAACTTCGATATCGAGCAATCCTTCGAGAGCCTGCCGGAGAGTATCCAGCAGGTGGTTCTGTATGGCAGCGGCAAGACCGAGATCAAGTTTCAATACCTGAACGAACGCGGCAAGCCGACGCCGCAGGAGCACGTCTTCGAGGGCATCATCAACAATCTGGAGCGGCGCTACAAGGAAACCGACTCGCCCACCGTGCGCGAGGAGTTGGCGAAATACCTGAACAGTTGCACCTGCCCGGAATGTCAGGGCACGCGGCTGCGCATCGAGGCGCGCCATGTGCGCGTCGCGGACAAGAATTTATACGAGATCAGCGCGCTGCCTTTGAAGCAGGCGCTGACTTTCTTCCAGGGCTTGACGCTGCAAGGCCAGAAACAGGCGATCGCCGAGAAGATCGTGCTGGAGATCGCCAGCCGCCTGACCTTTTTGAACAACGTCGGGCTGGATTATTTGTCGCTGGAACGCTCTGCAGACACCTTGTCCGGCGGCGAAGCGCAGCGCATCCGTCTGGCATCGCAGATCGGCTCAGGCCTCACCGGCGTGATGTACGTGCTGGACGAGCCGTCTATCGGCCTGCATCAGCGCGACAACGACCGCCTGCTGGCGACGCTAAAACGGCTGCGCGACATGGGCAACAGCGTGATCGTCGTCGAACACGACGAGGATGCGATTCGCTGCGCCGATCATGTGGTGGACATGGGGCCGGGTGCGGGCGAGCACGGCGGCCTGATCGTCGCGCAGGGTACACCCGAGGATATCTGCCAGAGCAGGCAGTCGCTCACCGGAGATTACCTGACCGGACGTCGCAGCATCGCGATGCCGACGCAACGCCAGTCACCGGACAAGAAACGCATGCTGCAGATCGTTGGCGCGTCCGGCAACAACCTGAAGGATGTGACGCTGAATCTGCCGGTCGGGCTGATGGTTTGCGTTACCGGCGTATCCGGCTCGGGCAAATCGACGCTGATCAACGACACACTGTATCCCGCCGTGTCGCAGCATCTGTACGGCAGCAGCACCGCACCGGCCCCCTATGCCGAAATCACCGGCATGGAGTTTTTCGACAAGGTGATCAATGTAGACCAGAGCCCGATCGGGCGCACACCGCGCTCCAACCCGGCGACCTACACCGGGCTGTTCACGCCGATACGCGAACTGTTCGCCGGCGTGCCCTCATCACGCGAGCGCGGCTACGGCCCCGGGCGCTTCTCGTTCAACGTAAAGGGCGGACGCTGCGAATCCTGCCAGGGCGACGGCGTGATCAAGGTCGAGATGCACTTCCTGCCCGACGTGTATGTGCCGTGCGACGTGTGCCACGGCCAGCGCTATAACCGCGAGACGCTGGAAATCCAGTACAAGGGCAAGAACGTCCATCAGATATTGGGAATGACTGTGGAGCAGGCCCACGAATTCTTCAAGCCAGTGCCTATCATCGCGCGCAAGCTGCAAACGCTGCTCGACGTGGGCCTGGGCTACATCACGCTGGGGCAATCCGCCACCACGCTGTCCGGCGGCGAGGCACAGCGCGTGAAACTGTCTCTCGAATTATCCAAGCGCGATACCGGGCGCACGCTGTACATCCTCGACGAACCCACCACCGGATTGCACTTCCACGACATCGCGCTGCTGCTCAAGGTGATACACAAGCTGCGCGATCAGGGCAACACCGTGGTGGTAATCGAGCACAACCTCGACGTGATCAAGACGGCCGACTGGGTGATAGACCTGGGACCGGAAGGCGGCGACGGCGGTGGCCGCATCATCGCCGAGGGCTCGCCTGCCGATCTCGCGAAGAACAAAAACAGCGTGACCGGGAAATATTTGCAGCAGGTCATCGGTAAAAAATAGGCTGCCCGGATGCTGATCCTTTCCCGACACCTCAGCATCCCGGATCACGAGATCGAGCTGCATGCGATACGCGCGCAGGGCGCGGGCGGGCAGAACGTCAACAAGGTGTCGACCGCGATCCACCTGCGCTTCGATATCAATGCTTCATCGCTGCCGGATGACTTCAAGGAAAAGCTGCGCCAACTCTCCGACCGGCGCATCTCCGGCGACGGCGTGATCATCATCAAGGCGCAACGCTATCGCAGCCAGGATAAGAACCGCGACGATGCGCTGGCGCGCCTTGCGGAATTGCTGAGAAGCGCAATGATCACCCGGAAGCAGCGCACCCCGACCAGACCTACGCGCAGCTCAATCAAGAAGCGGATCGAAGGCAAAACCCAGCGCGGGCAACTGAAAGTGTCGCGGGGAAAAGTTGATGAGTAGTTATATTCAGAATCTTTATGCAATTTGGAATTGAACTGCCCGAAAGCAGATGACCGTGATTAGCAACTATTGTTAAGGGTTGTCCGACACCGGCCCGGTAAGTTCTGCGGTATCCTGTCGGCCTGTGGGTGAGGGCCGCTATCGGACAACCCTTAACACAAGTAGACAATCCAAGGTCGGTTTCAAGCCTTCGAGCAGCCTCAATCCCTGAACGTCACCCTAACCTGCAACCCTGCCCCTGCGCTGACCGGCAGCAACTGCAAATCGGCATGATGCAGTTCGGCGATGCGTTTGACGATGGACAAGCCCAGCCCGCTTCCGCTGGCCTGCGTACCGGCAGGACGGTAGAAACGTTCCAGCACCCGTTCGCGTTCCGATTCCGCGATACCCGGCCCGTTATCGCTGACCGTCAGCATCACATCACCCTGCCCCTGGCTGATACCCACCTGAACGATCGTGCCTGATGCAGTATGCTTGATCGCATTGTCCAGCAAGTTACGCAGCAGCACGCGCAACAAAGCCGGGTTGCCACGTACCACCGCCTCCCCCTCTTGCAACTCCAGTTGCACGCCCAAACCCAATGCCGCAGGAGCCAGTGCGGCGATCACTTCGGCGGCGATGCGGTGCAACTGGCACGGCTCAGTCACTCCACCATCAAGGGTATCGACCCGTGCCAATGTCAACAATTGTTCTATCAGGTGCGCGGCGCGATCGCAGCCCAGGATCGCGTTGTCCAAAGCATGGATGCGTTCCGCCTCTGTGGAGGCGCCTCGCGCCACTTGCGCCTGCGCCTTGATCGCGGCCACTGGGGTGCGCAATTCATGGGCGGCATCGGCGGTGAAGCGCCGCTCCTTCTGTATCGATGAAGCGATTAACGCAAACAGCCGGTTGAGCCGCTCGATCAGGGGCTGCACCTCGCGCGGCGCTGTTCCCGCGTCCAGCGGCGCCAGATTGTCCGGGGCGCGCTGCTCAATCTCACCGGTCAGCCTGACCAAGGGACGCAGTCCGCGCCCGATCGCCAGCCACAACAGCAAGGCCAGCACAGGTAGCGAAAGCAACAGCGGCAGTAGCAAATTGCTGGCGATGCCTCGCGCCAGTTCGTCGCGCACCTCGCGGCGCTCCGCCACCTGGATCAGATATGTGTGCGCATCATCCCAGGAACTGAACACCCGCCAGCTGACTCCCTCGATAGTGTTGTCGCTGAAGCCTTGCTCCACTTCAGCCAGATGCTGTTGCGGTGCATTGGCGGAATGCAAACGCAGCAGGGTTCCTTGCTCCCACATTTGAAATGCGACGCTGCGCGAATATTTGTGCAGCAGCGCCGCATGTTCGGTTTCGATTTCATCGAGATCGGGTGAAGCCTGCGCGATCAACAGCGTGGCGGCCTGCGCCAGATGTGCATCCAGCACTTCATCGAATTCATGGCGCGCATCGTGATAGGTAAACACGATCGCGCCTATCCACACCAGTGCGACCGTGGTCAGCGCCAGCGCCAGCAATCTTCTGTTCAGTGAGATAGCGCGGTTCATTTCAAGCATCCTTGTCGGCGGGAATCAGGTAACCCACCCCGCGTATGGTCTGTATCAGCTCCGGAAACAGCTTGCGGCGCAAATGATGCACGTGCACTTCCACCGCATTGCTTTCCACTTCCTCACCCCATGCATACAGTTGCTCTTCCAGCTGGGCGCGCGACATCACCTTCCCGGCGTTGACCATCAACGCGTGCAGCACGGCAAATTCTTTGGCGGGCATTTCCACTGTTTGATTCCGGTAGCGCACCTGATGTGCGGCCGGATCCAGTGCGACCCCGGCGACTTTCAATGCCGGCGCGGCACTGCCGCTGGCACGGCGCACCAGCGCACGCAAACGTGCCGCCAGCTCCCCCATGTCGAAAGGTTTGGCCAGATAATCGTCCGCACCGCTATCCAGTCCTTTGATGCGGTCTTCGACGCTGTCCAGCGCAGTCAGGATCAATACCGGGATATGCTCATTGTGTCCAGGCGCTTTGCGGCTGCGCAAGCGGCGCAGCACCTCCAGGCCGGACAGTCGCGGCAACCCCAGATCCAGCACCACGGCGGCATAAGGCTCGGTGCCCAGCGCCTGCTCTGCGCTCACCCCGTCCTTCATCCAGTCCACCGCATAGCCGGATTGCTTCAGGCCCGCCTGAATCGCGTCGCCCAGCAGCGCATCGTCTTCGACCACTAATATTCGCATAATGATTTATTTCGGAATCTTCATCGCAGCATCTTCGAATGTCCCGGCCTCGGCATCTTCATGGCACGCGCCGCAATTCGATTTGGTTTTCACCTTGGGAGAACGCCATATGGCATCGCTGATTTCAGCGTGCTTCTTGACCCAGTACGGCGTCTCGGTGATGCGTAACGGCGCCTCACTCGCCTTGATCGAACGATTGATCTTGTAGGCGGCTTCCCTATCGCTGTGCTCGGCAGCATTGTTCAACAAAAAGGCCAGCACTGCGGCCTTGGTTGCATCGTCCAGTGCCAGATCGGTGCCAAAATGTTTGTTCTGTCCATCCATCAATTTTTGCCAGGAGCGCGCCGGCAACAAATTGGGGTGGAAGGCCAGATGACAGCCGCCGCATTCGTCGCGCCATTTTGCGTTGTCCGGCAATTTCGGGCCTACAAAGGCGACATGCAAGCCCGGTTGCGCACCCCCATACCCCAGATGTTTGGCGACGGGCTCGTGCCAGGCGTAGAAGAACCACCAGATGCCAAACGCGATCGCTGCCGCTAGCAGCGCTACACCCACGCCATAATGAGGTTTGGAAACAGCGCTGCCTTGCGCGGCTTCCTTGAAGCCTGTCACCATCGAACGCGGCAGATTTTCCTTGTGCAGCCAGCTTTCCATCGCCACACCAGCCAGATGGCCTATCACCACCAGCAACATCACAATGGCGAGATAACCGTGTGCCTCCTTGAAAATTATTCCAGTCGAAACCGCCAGCCAACCTGCCACCGCGCCATGCTGCTCTTCGCCACCCTGTGCAAACATCCCGGTCAGGCCGACCACCAGCCCTAAAGCTAGCAACAGGTAAACCGCCTGGCTGCCGGCGGGGTTGTGCCCGATATACCGGGCACCGCTGCCGGACAACGCCTGGCGAAGATAGCGCAAGCCCGCCAGCGGACTATACAAAAATTCGCTGAAGCGGGTGTAATGCCCGCCCATGAAACCCCAGACCAAACGGAAGGCTATCAGACCCAGCATCAGGTATCCGAAGAAGGTGTGGAATGACAACCATAGATCGGACTCGCTGACATACCAGCAAGCGGCGAAACTGAGCGCAAACAGCCAGTGAAACACCCTTGTTGGCACATCCCAAACCAGAACTCGTTGATTCATGACGCCTCCGTTTGATGTCGATTTATCACTTGGGAATTCTGACCTTATCTTCGCTGAAATCGCCCTTTTCCGCGCCGCTGTGGCAAGCCTGGCAATTGGCCGGACTCTTCACCCTGGGGTTCTTCCACACGGCAGGTGAAATTTCGTGGCTGTCGTGCTTGCTCTTGAACCAGGCGCTTTCCGTGATGCGCAACGGAGCGGTCGGTGCGCGCCAGCGGTTGGATGCATTATCCACCAAATATGCGGTAATCTCCTTGGCGTCTGATGCATCCAGCGTAGCGTCAGAGCCAAAGTGTTTATCCAGCCCGGCCATCAACTTGCGCCATGACTCGGCAGGCAACAACCCCGGCACATAAGCGATGTGGCAGTTGGAACATTCCTGCTTCCATTTGGCATTGGCCTGGATCGTTTGCAGCGAGCTGCCGCGGTTTTCACCGCCATATTTTCCGCCATGTTTGTCACTATTTCCTGCACTGCGATAACCTTCTTCCCTGTCATCATCGGCCTGTGCAGCGGACAACGAAATGCCCAGCATCAACGCGACAACCGCAATAGCCAGCGGGAATTTTTTATCAGTTTTCAGCATGTCAGTCTCCTTATTTTTTAACAGTCAGCAAATAGCTCAGCACATCGCCTTTTTCCTGCGGCGTGCAAGCCCGCCCCAGCACATCGTTGCAATTTCGCTTGAACCATTTTTCCACCTTAGCCATATCGGTAAAGCGCTCCGCATTGGCCGATGGCGCGATAGGCTGGATAGCCTTGCCGGTGTCGGCATGCTTGCCTTGCGCGGCAGGATTGTCGGTATGACAGGAAGTGCAACTCCACTCCTTGCCGTGCTTGACCTTGAAAAACTGCTCACCGCGTGCGGCTGAAAATTCCTGGAAATTCGGCTCGCCGGCGGCAGCTGTTTTGAGGGTTGCCAAAACTTCATTGGGTGTCTGGGCAAATGCGGGCAGTGTTGTTAAACCCATGGCAGCGACGCCGAGCCAAACGAATGCAGAAGAGTAGCGAAACATTTTTTACCTCCTAAGTTGAGTTGCGAGGTGTGCAGGATAAAAAAGCAAGCTTAAGGAATGCTTAAGTGCAAAAAATATTTTTTGGCAGAGTATCGGGAGTATGGGGAGCGGCGGGTAATCGCTGTTGCAGAAGGCCTGGTCAGTCTTGAGCCGTCCCAGTTAAAGTAACGCGGCTCACTTCCCCCGAAATTCCCTCCGGTAACTCGACGGGGAGATTTTGAAGGCGCGGTTGAAGTGCTGGCGCAGCGAGGCGGGTGTTCCGAAGCCGGATTTTTCCGCTATCGCATCAATAGACTTGCCCGTTGTTTCGAGCAGCTGCTGGGCCAGCGCCAGCCGCTGATTCAACAGCCATGAGCTTACCGTTATGCCCATCGCCTGCTTGAAGCGCCGGGTGAAAGTCCTGCGCGTCATCAAGGCTTTTTCCGCGAGAGTGTCCAGGCTGTGCGGCTTATCCAGATTGCGTCGCGTCCAGTCCAGCACTCGGGCGAAGTGGTCTATCGCGGAAACATCGCGCACCGGCTGCTGGATGTATTGCGCCTGCCCGCCCTGTCGATGGGGAGAAACCACCATGCGCCGCGCAACCTGGTTGGCCACCTTGGCGCCGTAGCGTTGCCGCAACATGTGCAGGCAGCAGTCTATGGCCGCTGCCGTGCCCGCCGAGGTGATGATGTTGCCGTCGTCCACATACAGCACGTTGGAATCCACTTGTATCAACGGATAGCGCCTGGCGAGTTCATCCGACCAGAACCAGTGCGTGGTGGCGCGGCGGCCATCCAGCAGTCCGGCGGCGGCCAGCACGAAAGAGCCCAGACATAAACCAACAATCTGCGCGCCGCGCCTATGCGCTTTTTGCAGTGCCTGCAATAAAGCGGGGGGCGGCGGCTCTGCCGGGTTGTGCCAGCTGGGCACGATGATGGTCGCAGCCTTGGGCAAATCCTTCAGCCCATGGCGCGTCTCTATCGTGAAGCCCGCAGACGTTTGCAGCTTCCCTTGCTCCACTGAACAGACCAGCAGCTCGAATTTCGGCATGCATGCGCCGGTCCTGTCCTCGCCGAAAACCGCGCAGGGTACGGAAAGATGAAACGGGCTGATGCCGTTGAAGGCAATTATTGCAACGGTATTTTCACGCATGGTTTACCTTTCACATTTGGCCCGAATTTGGCGAATTATGTCATTCGGGCCACTATTCCGCCAGAGCACCTATCCAGATAATGGCTCCATCTCAACTTACCACCAGGAGCTGATATGTCGAACCGCCGCGCGTTGATAGTCATCGATGTCCAGAACGAATACGTCACCGGCAACCTGCCGATCGAGTATCCCGATATTCATTCGTCCCTTGCCAACATAGGCCTGGCGATAGATGCCGCCAAAGAGGCAGGCATTCCCATCGTAGTGGTGCAACAGTTTGCGCCCGTTGGTTCGCCGGTGTTTGCACAGGGCAGCCATGGCTGGGAACTGCACGATGTCGTAAGTTCTCGCACATGGGATCATTATTTCGAGAAAAAACTGCCCAGCGCCTTTGCCGGGACGAATCTTGCGGAATGGTTGAGTGAGCATAATATCGACACGCTGACCGTCGCAGGCTACATGACACACAACTGCGACGACTCCACGATCAAGCACGCGTTCCATGCTGGCCTCGCGGTGGAGTTTCTTGCCGATGCGGCAGGCTCCCTGCCCTATCTCAACAAGGCGGGCAGCGCCAGCGCGGAAGAGATACATCGTACGTTCTCGGTCGCGATGCAAGCGCGCTTCTGCGGTGATGAGCACTGCCGAATGGATGATTTTGTTGTGCACCAATGGAGTTGCAGAGCGCGACAATCTGTATCAATCCAACCAGCGCGCCCGTGCCGCTCGGATGGCCAAATGATAAAGCTTCGCCCCATAGAAACGGCTGATATAACCGCTATTCTAAGCTGGCCGCCATATCCGCCAGAATTCGCGGAGCTGGATTATGCGTTGCGCAAGAATGGCTGGCTGGATGAGTTTCTGGATAATCTGGATGCCAGGCTCTATGTGGCAGAGCAGGATGGCGAGATCGTCGCATTCACCCTGCTCGCCAGGACCAGCGCAACCGATGCGGAATATCGCATCGCGCTACGCGCCGACATGATCGGACAGGGCTTGGGCAAGACGCTCACCGCGATGACACTGGAAAAAGGTTTTGTTGAGATGCAACTGGACTGCATCCACCTGATCGTCAGGAAAAATAATCCGCGCGCGATAGGCTTGTACCAGAGCCTGGGTTTCACCGGATGCGGCGAGTGTTTGCTGGAAGTAAACGGCAAGCCGGTAAATTTCTTTACCATGAGAATGAACAGGAAAGTTCACATGCAATTTCCTTGATATCGCGCATCGTATCCCATCAACACCCCAAGAATCGGGTGGCAACACCTCCGGGACTCGGCGATACTGCGCTTGATTCAACTTTTAGGATAAACCGTGAACCTAGCCAGCATAGTCAGACTATTTGCACTCGCCGCCATCTGGGGCGCTTCTTTTTTGTTCACGCGCATCGGCGCGCCGGTGCTGGGGCCGATAATCCTGATCGAATATCGCGTAGGCCTGGCGGCGGCATTTTTAATGCTCGTCGCCTTCTTTCTGCACAAGCCGCTTAACGCCAAGCTCCATTGGCAACATTACCTCATGCTGGGCATCTTCAACGGGGCATTGCCATTCCTGTTGTTCGGTTTTGCGGCACAGACGCTCACTGCATCCGCGCTGTGCATCCTCAACGCCACTTCGCCTATCTGGGGCGCGGTGATCGCCACGCGCTGAGCGGACGCACCATGCTGGGTTTGGCGCTGGGCGTCATTGGAGTCAGCCTCGTCGTCGGGGTTGATCATTTGGCCGCGCAACACGGCGCAGGTCTTGCGGTAACCGCAGCGCTGCTGGGCGCATTCTCCTTCGGTATCGCCATGAACTGTGAAGACCGCAAAGCAGCTTCTCAAATGCGCACGGCGGCATGTGGGCGGCGACCCTAGTCATCGCTCCCGCCGTTCCATTTGCATCGCTGACAAGCTCTCCGGGCACAGGCGTCATGCTGGCGGTCGCTGCGGTAGGCATCGTCCGCACGGCACTGGTCACCGGGTTTAAGCCCGTGACACTGATGAACTCACGAAGATTCGGCTGACAGCCAAAGAGTGCTCTCTCATTACCGGCAAGATAAAACTTCCCGAAGTTTTCCCAGCCCATCAAAAAAAACAAAATATTGACCACTTACCATCTAGTCAGTATCATGGCCGCATGAATACACGCGATAAAATTTTACGGCTTGGCGAAAGACTCATGCGAACGCAGGGATTCAACGCTTTTAGCTATTACCACCTTGCCGATGCGCTGCAACTCAGGCCAGCCGCAATCCATTACCATTTTCCTACCAAGGATGCGCTAGCGCTGTCTATCATCAACCGCTCGCGAGAATCATTTTCCGCTTTTACAGAAATGGCCTCGCACGAGCCTAATCTACAGAAGCGACTCAATTTATTCATACAGATTTTTTCCGAGAACGCCGCAGAAGATAGAATCTGTCTGATGGGCGCGCATTCTTGGCAAACGCGAGTTTCAGCGCATTGCCGATCAACTCATTAAAGACATCTGTGCCTCCAAACCATCAACCACAAAATCCAATTCCAAGCACAAGGAGAAATGATGCGGCGAGTCGTAATTACGGGCATGGGTGCCATCACCCCGCTAGGAAATGATGTTGTGACATTCTGGAAAAATCTTTCTGCCGGACAAAGCGGCGCAGGTCTGATCACACATTTTGACACCACAAAATTCAAAACACGCTTCGCTTGCGAAGTAAAAGATTTTGATGTGGAAAACTACCTCGAACGCAAGGAGGCACGCAAGACAGATCCGGTAACACATTACGCGATTGCCGCTGTTGATGAAGCGCTGGAGTCGTCCGGCCTGCTCGCGAGCGCAGTGGATCGTGATGAAGTGGGTGTCATCTGGGGCACAGGCATTGGCGGGATGCGCACCTTTGAAGAGCAGTTGATCGAATTCGGGAAAGGTGACGGCACACCGCGTTTCAATCCATTCTTTATTCCGAAAACATTGATTGATACCACTTTCGGTTGGCTGGCCATTCGTTACGGTTTTCGCGGAATTAATTACACAGCTGTATCTGCCTGTGCGACTTCAAACACCGTCATCATGGATGCATTCAATTACATCCGCTGGGGGAAGGCGGATGTAATAATCGCTGGCGGCTCTGAAGCCTCCATCACCATGGGTGGCATCGGCGGCTTCAACGCCATGAAAGCATTATCAACGCGCAACGATGATCCACAGACAGCTTCGCGCCCGTATGACACTGAGCGGGATAGCTTTGTGATGGGCGAGGGGGCAGGTGCATTCGTGCTTGAAACGCTGGAGCATGCGCAACAGCGCGGAGCGAAGATTTATGCCGAAATCATCGGCGCCGGAATGTCGGCGGATGCATATCATCTGACGGCCACTCATCCCGATGGATTGGGCGTGCGCCTGGCATTAAACCGGGCGCTTAAAGATGCTGGCATTCGTTGCGACGAGGTGGACTACATCAATACTCACGCAACCTCGACTCCCGATGGCGACTTGAATGAACTGAAAGCGATTCAAACCGTATTCGGGGCGCATGTGCAAAAAATGAACATCAGCGCCACGAAATCAATGACCGGGCATCTGTTGGGTGCAGCCGGTGCGGTAGAAGGAATCGCGTGCGTTAACGCGCTTCAACACGATCTTGTTCCGCCCACGATCAACGTCAATCAACTGGATTCTGGTGTGCCGGAAGGCTTTAACCTAACGCTTGGCAAGGCTGTGCAACGTAAAGTGAACATCGCGATGAGCAATACATTTGGTTTCGGCGGACACAACGCGATTGTGTTGTTCAAAAAATTCGCCAGTTAGACACCGATGAGCCCGGTACTTGATCCCATATTTCAGAGGATATTTACGTGATGAGAAAACAGGCGGCGATATTCTGAATATCGAAAGTGAGGTTCTAAAAGTTGCAGCATCACGCTTACGCCCTGATCGCGGCTTCGTGACTATCCGTAGAGACGGAAACAAGCGGCCAGTAACAGCCAGCTGAGCATGTGGTACAAATCAATCGCAAATAACCGATTTAGCATATGAAAAGATTTAATCTATGAAGAAAGAATATAAGGGAAGTTGTCATTGTGGCAGAATTCAATTTACTTTCTCAGCACCAGAAATTGTGCGTGTGCTGCGTTGCAATTGCTCCATCTGTCGTCGCAAGGGAGCAACAATGACTGAATTTACAGTTGGTCCAGACGAAATAAAAATTGAAGCACAAGCTGATTGTTTAGCCACTTATCAGTTTGGCAGCAAAGTTGCCAAGCACCATTTTTGCAATAAGTGCGGTATTTATCCCTTTCACCAACCAGCCAGTAAGCCAGATCACTATCGCATTAATGTAGGATGTATTGAAGGTGTAGATTCGTTGTCGCTTCCTTCCAGGGTTTTCGATGGCGCTTCATTGTAAATAAAAAACTGTAAGTCGCCTTTGGGTTGTTGGGAGAAGTTAGTTCCGCCGAAATACTGATCTGATAGCTGCCGGTCGTGACTGTTTCCAGCGTGTCGAAATTTATCCTTTTCCGCCCCCATCGCCATGCGACCGCCACACCCTCGAAAGCGGTCTGTCGCCCCCCCAATCACTTGGCGATTATCTCCATTAAATTATTTGGGCTGTTTAATCAAAGAAGGCGTCACACATGCACAAGGGTAGCTGTCTCTGCGGAGCGGTAGGAGATGAAATAACCAGTCAGATGGGGTCGGTAGTGCTTTGCCACTGTTCGCGCTGCCGCGAAGCAAAGACTCTGCGTTTGGCGCCGTGTCTGTCGTTCCCGCCGCTGACTTTCACATCGTCAAAGGGCAGGAGTCCCTGCGCAGCTACCGGACTGATGCTGATGCCCATCGGGTATTTTGCGGCAACTGCGGATCGCCCATCATCGGCAAGCGCGACAGCTCGCCCGAGATCGTGCGCGCGCATCGGCACACTGGATGCGCCGCTAGACACTAAAGTCTCCATGCACATTTATGCGGGCTCGAAGGCGGAGTGGTATGAAATACTCGACGATGCGCCGCAGCACGAAGAGCGTCCATAGGTCGATCGGCCAACTCGCCAAATTAACCGGCGCATCACCCAAGGCGATACGCCTTTACGAATCCATCGGCTTGATTCCCTCTTGACTGCACCAACTTATTTAGCTTGGCGCAGAATATCAAACTCCTTGGAAATAAAATCCATCACCAGCTGCACCTTGGGCAGATGGCGGTGGCGCTTGTGGCAGACCAGATACAGGGTGCCTACCGCACCGGACCCCAGGTCGATGTCGAGCTCCTGCAATACTTTCAGTTCGCCCAAGCCGTCATAACGATGTGTCGCCTGCGGCAGTATCATCGCGCCCAGGCCTGCCTTGCAGGCCGCCATCTGCACGATGTAATCGTCGGAGGTGAAGGCGGGCTTTAAGTCCGGCATTAGCGCGCGCAATTCCTGGTTGGTTTGCAGATTGTCATAAGACGTGGACCAGGCGATCCAGTCGAGATCGGGCAGCCCCGGATGCTTGGGCAGTTTCTTGGCGTAGGCCTTGCTGACATAGACGCGCATCGCGCTGGAAATTTCGTCCACGCATATCAGGTCGTCATCGGCGGGCTTCTGTGTGCGCAGCGACAAGTCCGCCTCTCCTCGACTCAGGTTCAAAACTTCGATGCCGGACAACACTTCGATCTGTATCTGCGGGTGCTGTTTGCGTATCTTGGCGGCCAGCGGCACCACCACCTCGTAGGCGATGCCGGGGGGAGCTGCGATGCGGACTTTTCCCTCCGGCAGATGCGTTTGCTTCTTGACGCTCTGCTCGGCCTCATTGGCCCATTCGGCCATGGCCTGCGCGGCGGGCAATAATTTCTGACCCGCAGCGGTCAGGCTGGCTCCCTGGCTTTGCCGCTCGAACAGCGCTTCGCCCACCAATTCTTCGAGTTCGGCGATGCGGCGGCTAAGCGTCGGCTGGCCCAGCTTCAAGGCGCGCGCCGCAGCGCTCAAACTGCCGTGTTCATGCACGGCTAAAAATAATTTCAGATCATCCCAGCGAAAATTCATCGTCAAGCCCGAAGTAAAACAGCCCATGCAATAACGGATGACCTCATCCGAATTTAGCCAATTGCACGGCGATGTTTGGATGTGTGAGTATAGATAAAAATCTGGAGGCCTACATGAAAACCAAATATCTGTTACTCGCATTCTACTGCGTGATGTTGTTGCAAGGCTGCTCGGCAACCAGCCACCCGCTGGGCAAACCCGCAATAGGGCGCGCTTCCAGCAGCGCCGAGATGGAACGGCTGATCGACCAGCCTGGCCCTATCCAGCTGGAAACCATCAACAGCGCGGACTGGTCGGTATCGCTCTCCGGCCTGTTGAACTTGGACAGCCCGGCAGCGAAAGAAGCCGACTTGCGCGACCGCGATGAGCCGATACAAATATATGCCCATGTGCTGAAGCATCCCCGATTCGGCAACTTTCTGGTGGATACCGGCGTGTCGCAAAAGCTGGTGGATAATCCGGGCCAAGCGGGCGTGAACTGGATGATACAGAAAGCGATGCACATCGAGAGAATGCATATCAACAAAAGCACGGCTGCGATCCTGCAAGGCCTGGACGGGAAATTGTCCGGCGTGTTTTTCACCCATCTGCATCTCGATCATGTATCTGGTTTGCCGGATATTCCCGATGATGTTCCGCTATATATCGGCTCATCGGAATCCACGGCCACCAGCTTCAAGAATATGTTCGTGCGCGGCGCCAATGACCAGATGCTGGAGGGCAAGCAGCCGCTGCAGGAATGGCATTTCCAGCCCGATCCGCAAGGAAAATTCGAAGGCATTGTGGACGTATTTGAAGACGGCTCGGTTTTCGCCATTCAAGTGCCTGGGCATACCGCAGGCAGTACCGCGTTTCTACTCAGAACCACGCGCGGCCCGGTGCTGCTGACCGGCGATGCCTGCCACACGCGCTGGGGATGGGAGCATACCGTGGAGCCAGGCGATTTCACCGACAACCACGCGCGCAACCTGCTCAACCTGCAACGTCTGAAAAATCTGGTCGCGGCGCATCCGCAGATCGAGGTGCGCTTGGGACACCAGCATTGAGCGCAACGATCATGTCATCTACCAATAAAACGATCACGCTAGCCATCAATGGCTCTACCCAGAAAATCCGCCAGTGTGCAGAACGATCCGGATTGCCGCCGCTGCTGATCGTGCAGGCCGGTCCGGGATTCCCGTTGCTGCATGAAGTGGGGAAATTTCAGAGGCGCTTGAACCTGGAAAAAGATTTTACCGTGAGCTACTGGGAGCAACGCGGCTGTGGCACCGCTTCCCGAAAAGATGCGGAGGGCATCTCGCTGCAACAGCAGGTCGACGATCTGCGCGCCGTGCTGCGCTGGCTGAACAATGAAACCGGTCAAGCGGCCATCGTGTTCGGCGTCTCGCTGGGCGCAACGTTGTCCCTGCAAGCGGCAGAGCATGAACCTGCTGCCGTCAAAGCGGTGATCGCCATTTCCCCTGACGCGCACACAGCCAGCAGCGATGCTTCCGTTGCCTCATTCCTCAAGGCGCAATGTGTCAATGCTAATTTCAACGCAAAGCTGAATAAACTCGGCGAGCCTCCTTACACGGATGCGGCTGCGTTCCAGTTGCGCGCCCGCATCCTGTCCGACCTGGGCGCTATCGAACACGGCAGGAAATTCGGCGCCCTGTTAAGGGAGACGCTGTTTGGGCTGATACGCACATACGGATTGCCGGGTGCGGTCAAAGCCTTGCGCAACATGAACCTGATTCAGAACCAACTGCTGCCGCAGCTGGCTTCGTTGGACATGATATCCAATCCGCCGCGAGTGGAAGTCCCCGTCCATTATGTATTTGGTGAGCGCGATCCGCTGACCCCGGCAGAAACCATCAAGCAATTGCCGTTGGCCATTGCCACCACCAAGGCCACAGTAACGCTGATTCCCGATGCGGGTCACATGGCACATTTTGACCAGTCTGAGATGATGCGTTCCATTGTGATGAAGGCATGCGATGAAAAATAAAGCCGATGGATCATGGATGATATATGGGGCAACGGGTTTTACCGGTACGCTGATCGCGGAGGAGGCGGTCAGGCGCGGACACAGACCGATACTCGCCGGACGCAATGTGAAAAAATTGCAGGCGCTTGGTGAGCGCCTAGGGCTGGCATGGCAGGCCTTCTCGCTCGAAGATGTAGGGGCCGTGTTTGAGGCGGCGGAATCGATCGATCTTGTGCTGAACGCGGCTGGCCCATTTACCAAAACTTGCGAGCCATTGATGGACGCCTGTTTGGCCGGGAAGTCGCACTACCTGGATATTTCCAACGAGATACCCGTATTGCATGCCGCCCAGGCACGGCATCGCATGGCGGAAGAGAATGGCGTGTCGATCATTCCCGGAGTGGGCTTCGGAACCGTCGCCAGCAATTGTCTGGCGCGCCACGTGTGCGATCAGATAACCGAGCCGGTCTCTTTGGAAATTATTCTGTCGCCCTATGTCGCGCAGCGCAGTGCAGGAGCCGCCAGGAGCACGCTGGAAACCATCGCTCACGGAGGCTATGTGCGCAAGGAGGGGAAGTTGGTTTCAACGCCATTCGGTTCGGGAGCCAAGCGTATGCGCATTGCGAGTGCATGGCATACCCTCTTGCCGGTGCCGACCGGTGATCTGGAAGCCGCATATATGGCGACGGGCATTCCCGACATCACCGTTTACATGGTATCAGCGCTGAATCCCATCCTTGCCCGCTCGCTGCTGCCGCTCGTGCAAAAAATTCTTTCGTGGGAAGCCTTGCGCCAGAAGCTCGCGCGATGGCTGGATGCGCGTCCCACTTCTTCAAAACCGGTCAATGCCAACCGCCGCTCCTGGATATGGGCGCGTGCTGCCGACCGTCATGGCAAGATGTTTGAGGCACGGCTCGAAACAGGCGATGGATATGAGTTCACTGCACTCGCCAGCATACAAGCCATAGAACAGGTGATGAGACAGCAGCCGATTGGGATACATTCGCCAGCCACAGCATTTGGGGCGGATTTTGTTTTGCGGATAGATGGCGTGCGGAGAAATGGCGGGGTTGATCAGTCGGAGAAAGGATTGTAATTCATGAATATCGGCATCGTGGGCACAGGCAATATGGGACGCGTTCTGGGACTGGCGCTGGCAGAGCAAGGCCATCCGGTGTTTTTTGGCGCGCGCAATCTTGAAAAGGCCAAACTGGCAGCGCAGTTAGGCGCTGCCAACACCTTCTTTGGAAACAACCAGCAGGCGGCCGAATTCGGCGAAGTGGTTTACTACAATCCGCGCGATGTTCATCCTGCGGAAGTCTTGAGCAACCCTGATGCGTTAAACGGGAAGGTGGTCGTCGCATCACACAATGGCACTGTACCCGTTGATTTTGCTTTCGCGCCAGTGATCGAATCTCGCGCCGAAATCTTGCAGTCGCAGATTCCGCGAGCCCATGTCGTCGCGGCCTTCAACACCATCACTCAGGAAATATTCGAACACGCCAACCACAGCCTGCACGAACTCAACATTGCCTGTTTTATCGCGGGCGATCAGGCGGGGGCGCGGGCAACAGTCGCTCAACTCGCGGCATCAATCGGATTCACGCCGATGGATTGCGGCGAACTGCGGCAAGCGCGGCTGATCGAAAGCGCCGCAGACCTGGTGCGCATGCTGCTGTACAAGCAAAAAAACCCTTGGGCATCGTTTTCGTTCACCCAGGTTCCACCGGTGCAACCGGGCAGACTGGGCGGAAGGCAGGCATCCTCGCTGACACGCAGGTAACCTGTTCAACCTGCACAAGATGCCGCATGATCAGGTCTCTATTTGATTCACGCCCTACTTCCTCGTTGCGGAAATGCGGATCGGGCAGCCTAGTGATGAACGCGGCTGGTCTGGAATCAACGCATCGCTCAAGGCGCCCGTGACCTGGCCAATTTCAGGACGATGGCCGCTGCGAGCAATATCACGGGGATAGCGGCATAGACGTTCAAGCTGTGCCAGCCAAGCACAGCGACGAGCTTCCCGGTCAGCAGGGTCGCCACCGCCATACCAAAGAACACCACCGTGTCGTTGCAGGCCTGCACCATGGATTTTTCTTCCGGGTGGTAAGTTTCGGTGAGCAGCGCGGTCGCGCCGACATAGAGGAAATTCCACCCTGCTCCGAGCAGTATCAGGGATAGCTCGAATTGAGCCAAACCGTCTCCCTGCATGGCGATGAAAATACTTCCCAGCATCAAACCGCATCCCAGCAGCATCACGGGCAGTGTGCCTATGCGTTGGATGATGGCACCGGTCACGAACGAGGGTGCAAACATTGCCACGACATGCCATTGGATGACCGTCGCCGTTTGGAAAAACTCCAGGTGGACATGTTTCATCGCCAGCGGCGTTGCGCACATGAGCAGCCCCATGATGGCATAGCCTATGAGTCCGCCTGCCACGGCCAGTACGAATTGGGGATTTTTTGCGATCTCGCGCAATGGCCGGCGCGATCCGGTGGAATTCGTTTGGGTCGGCGGTGGCAGTTTGAGCCCTGCCGCAAACATGGCGCCCAGCAACGCAACGCCGATCAGTGCGAGAAAGCTGGCGTAAAAGGCCGGGGCAAGCGCATCCTTGCTCCAGCGCGCGAGCATAGGGCCCGCTATCGCCGCAATCACCCCTCCGCTAAGAGTCAACGAAATGGCCATGCTTTTATGCTGGGCTGGTACCGCCTCGGCAGCGGCAAAGCGGTAGTATTGTCCGGCCGCGTTGAAAGCGCCGATCAGCAATCCGGCTGCCACAAATAGCGTGAAGCTGGCCGACGCTATGCCGACCGCAGCCATAGCCAGACCCAATGCGCCAATCAGCGCACCGCCCAAAAATATTTTCTGGCGGCCATACGACTCCATCAACCTGGCGATCGGATACAGCAGCAGCATGGTTGCCAGGTACAGGGCGGCCAGCGGCGTGGTCGCCAGTTCGGGCGAAGCCAGTTGCGCACCGACCAGTGCGGATGCCGACAGCGACAGGCTGACCACGGTCATCATCGCGGACTGCGAGCAGGCTAACAATAAAACATTGAGGTTCATCGCGGACTCCAGAAGTAGCAGGGATTTGCACAAGTGATATTGCCCGGTTAGGATTCGTCCGGAATGACAACTTTCACGCATTTACTGCCATGATGAGAACGATAGTGTTTTTGCTGTACCCGGATTTCCAGTTGCTGGATGCTGCCGGGCCGATAGCCGCCTTCGAAATGGCCAGCCGTTTGCGGCCCGGCGCGTACCGGATTGTTTTGGCGAGCCAACATGGCGGCAGGATAGTGAGTTCTGCCGGGATCGAGCTGGATACGTCGGATATCGAAAAAATTGCCGGTATCGACACCTTGCTGGTTGCCGGAGGAGATGGCGCGCAGGCATCCGCTGCCGATGCGGGAATGACCGAATTGATTTCGCAATGCGCGGCGCGGACGCGCCGGATCGCCAGCGTATGCACCGGCGCCTATTTGCTTGCGGCGGCGGGGCTGCTAAAGGGCAAGAAGGCGACGACCCACTGGCGCAGCAGCGCCGATTTCAGCCGCCGCTTTGCCGATGTGCTGCTGGATGCGGACCGCATCTATGTCAAAGATGGGCATGTCTGGACTGCGGCGGGAATCAGCGCCGGTATCGATTTGTCGTTGGCCTTGATCGAAGAAGACCTGGGCGAGCAGATCGCGCGGCAAGTCGCGCAACAACTGGTGGTGTACTACCGCCGCCCAGGCGGCCAGTCGCAGCATTCGGCATTGCTGGAAATGAGCGGTGGCCGTTTTACAGGCTTGCTCGACTATATCCGCACCAATTTAAGTAAGCCCCTACAGGTGAGCGATCTTGCGGATCGGGTCTGTATGAGCCCGAGGCATTTCGCCAGAATGTTTATGCAGGAAACCGGCATGACGCCGGCGCGCGCCGTTGAGCGTTTGCGCGTCGAGGCCGCAAGCGCGATTTTGCAAAATTCCGGCGGTGCCATGCAGGTAGTCGCGCACCAATGCGGATTTTCCAATGCCGAGCAGATGAGAAGAGCCTTCCTGCGTTGCAAAGGCGTTTCTGCGCTTTTTCTCAAGCAGAGCCGGCCATCCGGTAAAACGGCCCAGCGTAGGGGTGTCGGTTGACCAGCGTAGGGGGGCCGGCTGATAAGACACATCAATAATCGATAAATGGCGGCTTGACAAATTAGGTCGATTGTCCTAACTTATGGGTAGAGTAGGACGAGTGTCCTATAGTATATAAACGGAACGAAGCAGGAAATTTATGGGAATTTATTTCCCCCGCCTAGATTTGGAGACCTGATGCGGGAAGAAGACATGAACGACAAGACTACCCGCGATCACATTATTGAAGCAGCCGACCGGTTGTTTTACCGGCAGGGTTACGACCATACCTCGTTCGCGAACATTGCGGAGGCCGTGCAGATTTCGCGCGGCAACTTTTACTACCACTTCAAAACCAAGGATGAAATCCTGGATGCCGTGATCGGTGCGCGTCTGGCTAATACCCGGACGATGCTGGAGCAGTGGGAGATCGCAGGGGAACAGCCCGTAGATCGCATCCTCAGTTTTATCAATATGCTGATCGCAAACCGCGCCCACATCAAACAATACGGATGTCCGGTAGGCACGCTATGCACCGAGCTGGCGAAACTGGACCATGCCTCGCAAGCCGAGGCGAACAAACTGTTCACATTGTTTCGCGTCTGGCTGCGCAAGCAGTTCACGCTGCTGGGGCGCAAGGCGGATGCCGATGAGCTGGCGATGCATCTGCTCGCCCGCAGCCAGGGAGTCGCCACGCTGGCCCATGCCTTTCACGATGAGAAGTTCATCAAGCAGGAAGTGCAGCAGATGCGCGACTGGCTGAGCGCGTGTGCGGATAGCGCCACGCGCAATGCACACGACAAGCCCGAGGCGAGCCTTCGTGTGAAGCGCAAAGGCTGAGTAACCGTCCCACCATGTTCATAGGAGAGCAAATCCGATGTTTATCGTGTTCCTTAATTTTTCAGAAAACAAAGGCAATGCTGGGCAATACATGGCAGGCCACAAAGAATGGATCAAGCGCGGTTTCGAGGATGGCGTATTTTTGCTGGCCGGCAGCCTACAGCCCAACTTGGGCGGCGCGATTGTCGCTTACAACATCTCGCTGCCCGACCTGCAACGCAGGGTGAACGACGATCCGTTTGTAGCGGGAAAAGTGGTCGATGCGGAAATTAACGAAATTACTCCTTCGAGAGCCGATGAGCGGCTACAGTTCTTGTTCGACGGAGCAGGCCGATGAGCGCGACGATAGCAGGCACCGACGGCAAGCCGCGTTGCCGCTGGTGCGCAGCCGCGCCGGAGTTCCTTGCCTACCACGACGCCGAATGGGGCTTCCCGGTCGGCGATGATCGTCGCCTGTTCGAGAAATTGTGCCTGGAAGGTTTTCAATCCGGGCTGAGCTGGCGCACCATACTCGCCAAGCGCGAAAACTTCCGCACCGCTTTCCACAATTTCGATTTCGACAGGATCGCGCGCTACTCGCAGCGCGACCTTGACCGGCTGCTAACGGACGCAGGCATCGTCCGGCATCGCGGCAAGATCGAAGCAGTCATCACTAACGCACAACGCGCGCAGGAACTGGTCAAACATGAAGGGTCGCTGGCAGCCTTCATATGGCGTTATGAACCGGACGCGAAGCATCTTGCAGAACCGCAGACCGCCTCGACCTCGGCGCAGTCTCTGGCTTTGTCAAAAGACCTGAAAAAACTGGGCTGGAAATTCGTCGGCCCGACCACGGTGTATGCCTTCATGCAGGCGATGGGGCTGATCAACGATCACGTAGAGGGCTGCGCGATCAGGGCAGAGGTTGAACGCGCACGCAATAGCTTCAAACGGCCTGGAAGCTGACTAGCTGATGACAGTTTGCGCGCACTATTCGCAGTTCAGCCCAGCTGCAGCATGGATATTCTTTTCATCGCACCGCTGCTACTTGTCTCCCGCACCGTTATAATCCGGCCTTTCGTCGTTACCTGGATTTATTGTGTCTGATCGCATAGCCGTATTACCGCAATACCTGATGCCCAAACAGTTGCTGACCGTGCTGGCCGGAAAATTCGCCAGCGCCCGCCTGGGCGGATTGACCACGGCGGCGATACGCCGCTTCATTGCGCGTTACAAAGTGGATATGGCGGAGGCGGCCAACCCGGACATCGCGAGTTACCCGAGCTTCAACGAATTTTTCACGCGGCCCTTGCGCGAGGGCGCGCGCCCGCTGGCCGATGCCGAATTCATCTGCCCGGTGGATGGCGCGATCAGCCAGTTCGGTAGCGTCGAGCGCGACAGTATCTTTCAGGCCAAGGGACACAGCTATACCACGACTGCGCTGGTAGGCGGCGATGCGGAGCTGGCCGCGCAGTTTGTGGACGGCAGTTTTGCCACGCTGTATCTGAGTCCGCGCGACATCACCGTATCCACATGCCTTGTGCTGGGCGCTTGCGGCGCATGATCTATGTACCGGGCGAGCTGTTCTCGGTGAATCCGACCACCGCGCGCGGTGTGCCGGGGCTGTTCGCGCGCAACGAGCGCGTGGTGTGCGTGTTCGACAGTGAGTTCGGCCCTTTCGTATTGACGCTGGTCGGCGCCACCATCGTCGGCAGCATGGCCACGGTGTGGCACGGCGTGGTCAACCCGCCGCGCTCGCGCTCGATTCGCGAGTGGCGCTACGACGACCAGCAGATCACCTTGCGGAAGGGGCAGGAGATGGGCCGCTTCCTGCTCGGCTCCACGGTGGTGATGCTGTTTTCGAAAAATACGCTGGCCTTCAATACGGATTGGCATCCCGCCCAGGCGATACGCATGGGCGAAGCGATGGGCGATAAGCAGCCTTAATTGAGCCACCAGTTCGATCAGGCGGTCGAGGGATAAGCAATGTATATCGGCAAACTCGCAAAACTGACCGGCGCATCACCCAAGGCGATACGCCTTTACGAATCCATCGGCTTGATTCCCGCGCCCGCCCGCCAGGGCAAGTACCGCGTGTATACCGACAAGGACGTGGCGCTGGTGCACATGATACGGCGCGCGCAGGCGGTCGGTTTCAATCTCGCCGAGTTGAAGGAGCTGGTCGCGCTCAAATCACAGAATAGCCAGTTTCCGATCAAGATCGCCAACAAGTTGATCGCCAGCAAGCGAGAAAAGTTGCGTAGCGACATGGACAAGATCATGTCGCTCGACCGACAGCTCATAGAGTTGCATGAAGAGTTGAACCGGACGTTTGGCAAGACATAGTTAGGAAAGCGACGAATAAGTCGTCCCGCGAAAGCGGAAATCCAGCTTCTTTAATTGACTGGGTTCCCGCCTTCGCGGGAACGACAAAGCCTTACTTGTTCAGCGTTTCTATAGCTACGTCTGAAATCGCCCCGCTTGACTCTGCCCTAAGGGACAAGGTTTACGCTCCTCGCTCCATCGTTAAGAGTGAGGTTGATCGTGAGTAAAGAAATTTTTGCAGGACGCACCGTTCTGGTTACAGGCGCGTCATCGGGTATAGGTGAGTCATTTGCGCGTAGCCTGGCCGCGCGAGGCGCGCATCTGATTTTGACGGCGAGATCGCAAAACAAGTTGGAGCAGATTGCCGATGAGCTCAGGCAGCGGCATCGCATCCTGGTTCACGTATTTCCTGTTGACCTGATCGAGCCTGGCGCGCCGCAACAACTATTGAATAACATCAAGGCCAGCGGTCTGGCGGTTGACATCCTGATCAACAACGCCGGTTTCGGCAGGTGGGCGCATTTTCTGGCAGAGCGTCTGGACACCTATGATGAAATGCTGGCGCTCAACATGAGTGCGCTGGTCAGGCTGACCTATCTTTTCCTGCCCGACATGCTGGCTCGTAAAAAAGGCGGCGTGATCAATGTGGCTTCCACCGCCGCATTTCAGCCTGCTCCCTACATCGCCGTGTATAGCGCCACCAAGGCCTTCGTGTTGAGCTTTACCGAGGCGCTCGCCGGAGAATATCGTGAGCACGACATTCGCATCCTGGCGCTGTGCCCCGGCTATACGGACACCAACTTCAATGCGATAGCACATGTGAACGCGCCGGGAATACGCTTTACCACACCCGAAGCGGTGGCCGAAGCCGGACTGAATGCGTTCGTGAAGAACAAAAGCTATCTGGTGCATGGTTGCCCCAACTATCTGACCTCGCTGCTGCCGCGCATTTTGTCGCGCGACGCCGTGATCAAAATCGTGGCTAATATGTTCAAGGGCAAGGTCGCACCATGGCCCGCATGAAAATATTCGCCATCTCCGGCAGCCTGCGCGCCGCCTCGCACAACACGGCCTTGTTGCATGCGGCGGCGCGTGTGGCACCCGCAAACATTGTCATCGAACTGTATCGCGATCTGGGCAAACTGCCGCCGTTCAACCCCGATCTCGAAGAAGATGATCCGCCCGCCGTAGCCCGCCTGCGCGAAAAATTGATAGAGGCGGACGCGGTGCTGATCGCCAGCCCCGAGTACGCGCACGGCGTCAGCGGCGTGCTAAAGAATGCACTGGACTGGATGGTGAGCAGCGAGGCCTTTGTCAACAAACCAGTCGCGCTGCTAAATGCCTCGCCCCGCGCGGTACACGCGCAGGCTGCGCTCAAGGAGACGTTGACTGTCATGTCGGCCCTGGTCATCGAAAAATCTTCGATTACGTTGCCGATATTGGGCTCCGGGCTGAGTGAGGAATTGATTGTTGCTAACTTCGAGATTTCTATTGCGCTAACCGAGGCACTGCGGGTGTTGCATGCCGAGGTTCAGCGCTTGGTTGGAAAAGTAGGAGTGTGAGCTTGACTTTCCATCAAGCTCTTTCGGCCACGGAAGGGGAAATCCCTGTTTTCTGGGGCAGTGATTATTTATTCCCGGCTACGCACGCCCGTAAGGCGCGGCAGCCGGGCAACACGACAGAGTCGTTGCAAACGAAGCGTCAACCGTAAATCATTTTCCCGCCGGCACTGGCTTAGGTTGTGGCTTTTTGCCCTTCGATTCTTTCTTCTTGTCTTTGCTTCCCATGGTGTGCGCTCCTTAAAGTTTTTGTCAGCCGAATTTCGGCTTGCGGAAGTCTACGCCTGAAAAATGAATTTTACAAAGTGCGCTCAATTTCCCAGATAAATTTTTGACAGAGACTGAGAGCTGCACAGACATCATCTTTCGATTCAAATCCCAATCGCTGAAACTATTCCCTGGCCTGATCCTATGGCCGGAAAAGCTCCTCAATCTTGACGCCAAAATATTTGGCCAGCCGGAATGCCATCTGCAGACTGGGCTCGTATTTCTCCGTTTCGATCGAGTTGATCGTCTGGCGGCTCACGGATAATTCATCGGCCAGTTGTTGCTGGGAAAGCTCGCGTTGAAGCCGGTACGCTCTGACTTTGTTTTTCATGTCGCCAGGCCAGGCTTTCCGGAATGAGCGTGCAGCAAACCATCATCGGCAATCTGGCGGATATGGTCGTTGAATGTCTCGGCGGGTTGCCGGTAGCGGATACCCAGCTCCTGCTTGCTGCGCTCGCTGTCGAAGTAAATGGGGAAATTGACGTTGCACGACACGTAATCGCGCTGCATGCCAACGTAGGGCGCGATCAGCCAGATCAGCATCTTATACACTTCACCCTTAGGCAGTTTGTCCTTGATGCCGAGCCCGTCCAGACGAAACAACTTGCTGATTTCGAGCAGAGTCAGGCTTTGTGCGACCAGGATGTAGCGGCCATGTGCCATTGGCAGGACAGCGGCCCGCACATGCGCTGCGGCCACATCGCGCACATCGACCGTGCCCAGCCAGAGCCTGGGCACGCCGGTGCGGAAAGAGCCGTTCAGAAATTGCACCATCATGCCTATGCTCGTCGCGTCGGCGCGTTTTGATAACGACGGCCCGAATATCGCGCCCGGGTGGATCGTGACCATGTCCCAGCGGCTTTGTTTCTTCTGCATGCCCCAGGCCGCCTGCTCCGCGATCGTTTTGGAATAAGCATAGGGGTTGTGGCCGATGTCGCGATTCGGGTTGATGCCCGATTCCTGTACCGTGTGGTTGGTCGCATCGCTGACATCGCACGCATCGTTATACAACGCCACGATGCTGCTGGTCAGCACTACGCGCTTCACCGTTGTGGTTTTGTTCACCGAGGCCAAAACATTCAGCGTCCCGCTCAAGGCCGGTTGCACCAACTGCGCTTGCGGGTCTTTTGGTTTGTCGAGGTAGTAAGGCGACGCGGTATGGATGACGACCGAGCAACCGGACATGGCCTGGTCGAAGCTGCCTTCATCGAGCAAGTCAGCTTCGAACAGGGATAACTTATTGGGAAACCGTTCCGCAAAATCCAGCAGGTGCTGAACCTTTTTGCGATCGCTCAAGGCGCGCACCGTGGCATGCACGGTATGTCCCTCGTCCAGCAAATATTTTACCACCCACGATGCCAAGTAACCCGCCGCACCCGTCACCAACACTTTATGTTCCAGGATAGTCATTCTTCGCCCCTCGATTTATTTATATTGCCGGTCAGTTCGCATCAGATTGAATGACCATACGCAGACGATCAGGCCCAGCGTCAAGAATTGATTGAATTCCGGGAGCAGGCCGTTGAGTTGCAGCATGCCGATGGCGGCGGATGCCGCCGCGACAATCGGCAGTCCGGATACGCACGCATTCTGATGCAGCACTTTTTGCAATTCGTCCATTCTGCGGTATACGCGGCGAGCAAATGGAACGATTCCAATCGCGGTGGCAATCAAGAAGCCCAGCAACGGCATGCGCGCGAGCGGAGATAAATCAGACAAGTCCAATTCGGATGCGGCTGCCGCAAGGAGACAGAGAACAATCAAGCCAATAATGATCCGGCTGACATAAATGAGAATCGGCGGAACAGAGATTTTTTCGATCATGGCGTTTTCCTTGGTATTGTACGTGTAAAGCAAGCTTGACATCATGGTATGGCGAATTTGATATAAATGTCAAGTATGCTTGACACCATAAATTATTGCGACTCACGATTTTTAATCGTGATTTAAAGACTAAGGGCGGGCGGCTGATAGGTGAGAAACAGAAATGGAGCAGCCTCATAAGGAGCCGCAGGTTAGCCTGGCCACGATATATCAGGCGGTTATTTATCCCCGGCTACGCGCAGCAGCGCGTCGAGGAAACCGGGGAATCGTGCGTCCAGATCGTCCTTGCGCAAAGAGATGAAGCGTTGCACTCCGTCGATCCTGGTGCGGGTCACGCCCGCCTCGCGCAGCGTTTTGAAATGGTGCGACATGGTGGATTTCGCGACCGTGGTATCGCACCCTCCCATGCTTAGATCCGGCGTCTGGGCTAACTGGCGCACGATGTCGAGGCGGGTCGGGTCGCTGAGCGCATGCAAAATGGCAGGCAAACTCAACTTGCTGCGCGGCGGGTGGTAAAGCTCTCTCATGGTAATTTTCCTTGTTGTGCGTAGCTTGCCTTTAAGGTGTGGTTGACGTCAAGGTTTTGTAGTTCTAATATCGTAAAACATTAAAACTATAAGGAGGTCAATAATGGGGCGATTGTGGGTGTTGGCTTTGGGCAGTTTTTCGCTGGGAACGGACGTTTTCGTTTTCGCCGGGATATTGCCGGAAGTGGCCGGATCAATGGCGGTGAGCACCGGCATGGCTGGTTTGCTGGTTTCGGTGTTCGCTTTTACTTATGCGCTGGCCTCGCCAGTGCTGGCAGTTGCTACGGGTAACATGGACAGGCGCAATTTGTTGATCGGCTCTTTTGGCGTTTTTTGTGTCGCGAACATCGTCTCGGCTACCGCGCTAACTTATGAAGTGCTGCTCGCCTCGCGCATTCTCGCCGCATTGGGTGCGGCACTCTATATGCCCACCGCATCCGCGCTGGCAGTGAGCCTAGCACCCGCTGAAAAACGGGGACGGGCGCTGTCCATCGTCACGGGTGGCATGACGGTGGCCATCGTGCTGGGTGTGCCGCTGGGCACATGGATAGCCGGGTACGCAGGCTGGCGCATGACATTCTGGTTCGTGGCGGCGATGGGTGCCGTAGCCCTGCTCGGCATTGGCCTACGGATACCGCAGGTGACGACTGCACAACCTGTCGGTTGGGGTGCGCGCATGGCGCTGTTGAAACAGCCGCAGGTTATCGCGGCACTTTCCCTGACGGTGCTGTGGACGGCAGGCGGCTTCACCATTTATCCCTATCTGTCGCCGCTGTTAAGCCAGCTCACGCATTTGTCGCTGCCCGAGATAGGCTGGATGTTGTTGCTGTTTGGTGCGGCAAGCGTGGTCGGCAATTTTATAGGCGGGCATGGTGCGGATCGCTGGGGTGCAACAACGACGATGGCGATTGCGCTGGCGCTGTTGGTCGCGGTGTTTACGACACTCAGTTGGAGCGCCTCACATGTTGCGACAGCTATATTGTCCATCGTGTTATGGGGAATCGCCGGATGGATGCTGACACCGCCGCAGCAACATCGGCTGGTTGGTCTGGCCCCGCAAATTCCCGGCGCTATACTGGGCCTCAACGGTTCGGCGATCTATTTTGGCATGAGGCTAGGGACCAGTCTGGGCGCAGCCTTGATTCAAGGCGCGTCCATACAATGGTTGAGTTGGGCAGGTGGCGCTTTCGAGTTGCTCGCCTTGCTCTTGCTGCTTGCGCCCGCCTTATCCGGCACGTACAAGGCGGCGCAGGGGCGCAGCCAGGAAGTGGTATAAATCCTTTAGCGCGCATATGCAGGATCGAGAGGGAGTATATTTTCTAGACAAGCATGAGTTGTGGCCGCTGAAATTTATTGATCTCATCATAAAAAGCAGCGTCATACCCACGAATGCGGGTATCCAGTGGCGCGCAAAGCGCGCCGATATTTATGATTGCTGGATTCCGGGGCGAGTCCGGAATGACGAAAGTGATACTTTAAAAGTACCGGATTAATAGTCGCCTCCACGGTTCTCCAGCTAAACAGCTTCCGCGACCAGCGCCGCGAGTCTCGCCAGCCCTTGTTCGGCCTGGGCAGCGCTTGCGTGACTGAAGTTGAGGCGCAGCTGGCCGCATCCTCCGGTTTCATTCGGCATGAAGAATTCTCCGGGCATGAAGGCTACACCGGCTTCGATTGCGCGGGGCAAAAGCAGCCGGGTGTCGATGCGGCGCTGGAGCGTGAGCCAGAAGAACAGGCCGCCGGGCGGCGTATGCCACGTTGCGAGATCGCCGAAGTGTCTATTCAGTGCGGCTTCGAACACGTCGCGGCGTTCGCGGTAGCGCGCAGCCAGTTCGATCATGCGCTGACGGTATGTCGGATCATTCAGCTGTTGCAGCACCAGATACTGGCTGACGCGGCTGCTGTGCAAATCCGCCGCCTGCTTGAGGCGCGTGAGGTATGGCAACAATTCCGGCGAGGCTGCGAGATAACCCAGGCGCAATCCCGGTGCAAGACTCTTCGAAAACGAGCCCTGATATATCCATGGCGATCGCTCCAGTCGCGCGCATACCGGAGTGCGTTCGCAGGGGTCGTACCCCAAGTCGCTGTAGGGATCGTCCTCGAACAGGATGGTATTCGATGCATCGCAGGCATGGGCCAGCGCATCACGCTGCCCGGCATCGAGGCAGCGTCCGCTCGGGTTCTGGAAGGTCGGGATGGCGTAGGCGAAAGCCGGCTTATCTTGCTGAAACGATGCGGCATGCAATGCTCCCGCATCGTAGGATACGAAACGCGCGCCGAAGAAGCGAAATACCTGCAAAGCGGCCAGATAAGTCGGCGACTCCACAGCCACTGGCGTACCGGGATCAATGAACAGCTTGGCTGCCAGATCGATGCCCTGCTGCGAGCCGGACAGGATCAGCACCTGCTCGGGCGTGCAGCGCAGGCCGCGCGCCAGCAGTTCCTCGGCGACGCGCTGGCGCAACTCCCATTCGCCTTCGCTTGTGCCGTACTGCAGCATGGATTGCGGCATGTCATCCAGGCTGCATTGCGGGAAGCTGTCGGGTGCGGGCAGTCCTCCGGCAAAGGAGATCATGCCTGGCCGGTTGATTACGGACAGGATTTCGCGGATAGGCGAGGCATGCAGATCGCGGGTGCGCCGCGAAAAGCGGGGTGGTGTTGGTGGGGTGCTCATGATTAATCGCTCATAAATGTCAATAACATTGACCTATGGACAGATTAACGGCAACTCTCCTATCATGTCAACATGGTTGACCAATCTTCAGCATCCGACAAACCCGCATCCCTGACGCGCGAAGCGTTATTGCGCCAGGCCATTGAGCAGTTCTACTTCGGCTACCGCGCCTTCACCGCGCCGCCAGACCGCATACTGGAACAGCGCGGCCTGGGCCGGGTGCATCACCGCATCCTGTATTTCGTCGGGCGCAATCACAAGATTTCCGTCAACGCCTTGCTCGCGCTGCTCAGCGTCAGCAAGCAGGCGCTGAACGCGCCGCTCCGGCAACTGGTCGAAATGCAACTGGTGGCGATGGATACTGCCGAGCACGACAAGCGGGTGCGCCAGCTGAGCCTGACCTCCTCCGGCGCCAAGCTGGAGGCGCAGCTCACCGGCACGCAGATGAAGCAACTGCAAACGGTGTTCAAGCAGGCAGGCGCCGATGCCGAAGAGGGATGGCATCGGGTGATGCTGCGCTTGAGCGAGCAGAGTTGATCGCCGATGGATGCGGCGGTATAGATGGCAAGAGGTTAAGCTGGGCACTAGCGTGCGATGCTCAACCCACAAAGCAAAAAACCCGGGACTTTCGTGCCGGGCTTTTGTTAACAACGCAGGAACCGATTAAGGGGCCTGAATGTTGGAAGCTTGTTTGCCTTTAGGGCCTTGAACGACTTCGAAGGTCACTTTCTGGCCTTCTTTGAGCGATTTGAAGCCGCTCATGTTGATTGCGGAAAAGTGCGCGAACAGGTCTTCGCTGCCATCATCCGGAGTGATAAAACCAAAGCCTTTTGCATCGTTGAACCATTTAACTGTACCAGTTGCCATGTGTCTTCTTCCTTACTAAAAAAACGGAGAAATCCCCCGCGAAACTGTTTGAATCCAAGACCGCACACGGCAAAACCAGTACTGCAGATACTTTGAATCAAACTCCAGCGCGCTTTTTACCCCTAATTAACCGATTTCGTCAAGTGGTTTATTAAATAAATACCGATAGGGCTTGAAAAAGCATCGCTAATCATCAAATATGCATACGCAAGAAGTGTCAGAATACGCACCAACAACTATGGCAACCAAACAACATATCAGCACGGTGCTTGCACCGGAACGCACCAAAGCCAAGCCGCCCCGCACTTATAAGGTGGTTTTGTTCAATGACGATTACACTACGATGGATTTTGTGATTGAGGTGCTGCAACGGTTTTTCGCGATGAACCGGGAACGAGCATTGCAAATCATGCTCAAAGTGCACAATGAAGGTTCTGCAGTATGCGGCGTATATTCTCTGGATGTCGCTGAAACAAAAGTGAGCCAGGTATCAGAGTTTGCAAAACAGCATGGACATCCGCTACGATGCGGCATGGAGGAAAATTGAAATGATTGCACAAGAACTGGAAGTAAGTTTGCATTTGGCATTCGTAGAAGCTCGCCAGAAGCGCCACGAATTCATCACCGTCGAGCATCTGTTGCTCACGATGCTGGACAACGCTTCCGCCGCACAGGTGCTGCGCGCTTGCGGCGTCGACATCGAAGAGTTGCGCCAGGTCGTATCCGACTTCATCACGACACACACACCGATCACGCCAGGCGGCCACGAAGTTGACACACAGCCTACCGTCGGTTTCCAGCGTGTCATCCAGCGCGCCATCCTGCATGTGCAATCCACCAACAAGAAAGAAGTCACGGGCGCCAACATTCTGGTTGCCCTGTTCGGTGAAAAAGATTCGCATGCGGTGTATTTCCTCACCCAGCGCAATGTCACCCGGCTGGATGTGGTGAATTATATTGCTCATGGCATCGACAAGGCCCTGCCGAGCACACCGGCCAAACCACAAAATGAACCGGAATCCGAATCAGAACAGAATACCGGTAGCGCTCTAAAAAGCTATGCGCAGGATTTAAACATCCAAGCCCTGGCCGGGAAGATCGACCCTCTGATAGGCCGGGAAATAGAACTGGAGCGCGTCATCCAAACCCTGTGCCGCCGCCGCAAGAACAATCCCTTGCTGGTAGGCGAGGCGGGAGTCGGCAAGACCGCGATCGCAGAAGGGCTGGCACGGCGCATCATCGAAAACAACGTTCCGGAAATCCTCAAGGATGCGCACGTGTATTCTCTCGACATGGGTTCGTTGCTGGCCGGGACCAAATACCGTGGTGACTTTGAGCAACGCCTGAAAGCCCTGCTGAAAGAGCTGTCAGATGCACCGAACGCGATCCTGTTTATCGACGAAATCCATACCATGATAGGTGCGGGAGCCGCTTCAGGCGGCACGATGGATGCGTCCAACCTGCTCAAGCCGGCATTGTCGAATGGATTGCTGAAATGCATAGGCGCAACCACCTATCAGGAGTACCGTGGCATTTTCGAAAAGGATCACGCGCTGTCGCGCCGTTTCCAGAAAGTCGATGTACCTGAACCTTCGGTAGAACAGACCATCGAGATATTGAAAGGGCTCAAGCCGCGCTTTGAAGAACACCACAACGTCAAGTTCAGCGCAGCGGCCATCACCAGCGCAGCGGAGCTTTCCGCGCGCTTTATCAACGATCGCCATTTGCCCGACAAGGCAATCGACGTGCTGGACGAAGCCGGTGCGGCACAACGCATCCTGCCTAAATCAAGACAGAAAAAAGTCATCGGCAAACATGAGATCGAGGAGATCATCGCCAAGATTGCCCGCATCCCGCCGCGCACAGTTTCGTCCGATGACCGCAACACACTCAAGACTCTGGATCGCGATTTGAAAGCCGTGGTATTTGGCCAGAACAAGGCCATCGAGGCACTCGCCACCGCAATCAAGATGTCGCGCAGCGGGCTGGGCAATCCGCAAAAACCCATCGGCAGTTTCCTGTTCTCCGGTCCGACCGGCGTTGGCAAGACCGAAGTGGCGCGCCAGCTCGCCTACAGCATGGGCATGCCGCTGCACCGCTTCGACATGTCCGAATACATGGAACGCCACGCCGTATCGCGCTTGATCGGCGCGCCTCCCGGTTACGTGGGTTTCGACCAGGGCGGCTTGCTCACCGAGGCGATCAGCAAACAGCCTCATGCCGTGCTGTTGCTGGACGAAATCGAAAAGGCCCACCCGGACATTTTCAACATCCTGCTGCAGGTGATGGATCACGGCACGCTTACCGACAACAATGGGCGCAAGGCCGACTTCCGCAACGTAGTCATCATCATGACCACCAACGCGGGCGCCGAAGCCCTGAACAAGAGCCATATCGGCTTCACCCAGAGCAGCGTGAGCGGCGATGAAATGGCCGAGATCAAACGCACCTTCACGCCGGAATTCCGCAACCGGCTGGATGCGGTCATTTCCTTCGCACCACTGGATCATGAAGTGATCCTGCGCGTAGTCGACAAATTCCTGATGCAACTCGAAGAACAGTTGCACGAGAAGAAAGTGGAAGTAGTGTTCACCGACGCCCTCAAAGACCATCTGGCCGACAACGGCTTCGATCCATTGATGGGCGCACGCCCGATGGCGCGCCTGATCCAGGACACGATACGTTCTGCATTGGCCGACGAGTTGCTGTTCGGCAAACTGGCGAACGGCGGCAAGGTGACTGTCGATGTCGATGTGGACAAAAAAGTAAGACTGGTATTTGCGGAAGAACCCGTTCCTGCCTAGTACCAGAACATAAGCTCCGCAGGAGCATTCCACCACGATTAGTGTATCCGGCGTAAGTCCCGGCGGGACTTACGCTCTACAGACACATGCCATCCCAATCTCAATATCGCGGGCGCTTCGCGCCGTCCCCAACCGGCCCGCTCCACTTCGGATCACTCGTTGCCGCCGTCGGCAGTTACCTCGATGCAAAACATCACCACGGCAAATGGCTGGTGCGCATCGAAGACCTCGATACGCCGCGCTGCATGCCGGGCGCAGCAGACGATATCCTGCACACATTGGCGGCGTTCGGATTGCATAGCGATGAGCCGGTGATATACCAGAGCCGGCGCACGGCGGCTTATGAAGTAGCTTTGCGGAAATTACAAGCCCTCGGAACGGTATATCCGTGCTGCTGCACGCGCAAGGAAATCGCCGACTCCGCGCTGCAACTCGGCGATGAACTGGTCTATCCCGGCACCTGCCGCAATGGCATCGCCTCAGGCAAAACAGCACGGGCTTGGCGGGTACGCGTAAACGATGCGCGCATCGGCTTCAACGATCAGCTGCAAGGCAATATGTCTCAGGAATTAGCAAGCGAGGTTGGCGATTTCGTCGTGAAGCGTGCCGACGGGTTGTTCGCCTACCAATTGGCGGTGGTCGTAGACGATGCATGCCAGGACATCACACATGTGGTGCGCGGCGCAGATTTACTCGCTTCCACTCCGCGCCAAATATACTTGCAACGGCTGCTGGAGTTGGACACACCCGTTTATATGCACCTGCCGGTAGCCGTGAACACCCAAGGCGAAAAGCTCAGCAAACAGACCCTTGCCCAACCGATCGAAAGGAACAACACGGCATCCACCTTGTTCGATACACTGGCGTTCCTGCAGCAGCAACCCCCTGCCGAATTGCGCTACAGTGCGATTGAGCGCATATGGATGTGGGCTATGGCAAACTGGCAACCGGGGCCGTTACGGCATCGTCAGCAGCTTATGCTATGAGTCAATAGCATATCCGCGCCGCACCGGAAAATTCGATACACCGAGAATACAATTCGAACTCTTATCCATGTACACACCCAAATTTTTTGAAGAGCCGCGTATTGATGTCATGCACCAACTGATGATGGCGCGACCTCTGGCCACATTGGTCACGCTGGCATCCAGCGGGCTAGCAGCCAATCACATACCGCTACACCTCGCGGATACGCCTGCGCCGCTCGGCACGTTGCGCGGGCATGTGGCGCGCGCGAATCCGCTGTGGAGCGATTTCGCGAAAGACATCGAGGTGCTGGCGATATTCCACGGCCCGGACAGCTACATCACGCCAAACTGGTATCCCACCAAACATGAAACCGGCAAGGTTGTGCCGACCTGGAATTATGCGGTCGTGCACGCCCATGGCACGCTGCGCGTGATCGACGATGCAGTGTGGGTACGAGCACAGCTCGAAGCGCTCACCGATCACCATGAAGCAGGCTTTACCAAACCATGGGCGGTATCGGATGCCCCTCGCGAATTCACCGAAAAGCTGATCGCCAGCATCGTCGGCATCGAAATCATCATCAGCAAACTTTCCGGCAAATGGAAAGTGAGCCAGAATCAGCCCGCGCTCAATCAGGCCGGGGTGATCGCAGGATTAAGCAATAGCGAACTGCGCGATGCGGAGGCGATGGCCGCACTGGTTGCGGAAGGTACAAAACGTGCGAAATAAATCATCCTTCCCGACCGCAGCCCAACCTATCGGCATATTCGATTCAGGCGTGGGCGGCTTGTCGGTGCTGCGCGAAATACGCCGCGAGCTGCCGCACGAAAACTTGCTGTATGTGGCCGATTCCGGCCATGCGCCCTATGGCGACAAGTCCGCAAAGCTGATCGAGGCCAGAGCGATTGCGATCGTCGAATTTCTGATCGGCCAGCACGCCAAGGCCATCGTGGTAGCTTGCAACACCGCGACCGGTGTGGCGGTGCAAACGCTGCGCGCAAGATTTTCGCTGCCCATCGTGGCGATGGAACCCGCCGTAAAACCGGCTGCCGCATACACCCAGTCCGGCGTGATAGGCGTGCTGGCCACCAGCAGAACGATAGCCAGCGACAACATCGCCAGGTTGCGTGAACGCTTTGGCGCCGATGTAAAAATCCTGCTGCAGGCTTGTCCCGGGCTGGTCGAACAGGTGGAAGCGGGCGATCTGTCCGGCGCGCAAACCCGTGTCTTGATCGAACGCTATGTCCTGCCCCTGCTCGAGCAGCAGGCCGACGCGCTGGTGCTGGGCTGCACTCACTATCCCTTTCTCGCGCCACTGATCCGCGAGATTGCCGGACCTGCGGTCGCGATCATCGACCCCGCCGCCGCGATAGCCCGCGAGCTGCGCCGCCGATTGACAAGCGCCGCAATGTTGTCGCATGCCACCACTGCCGGCGCCGAACAATTCTGGAGCAGTGCCGCGCCGGACACCACCCGGTCGGTGATCGCGCAATTATGGCAACCCGGTATCGACGTGCTGCACTTGCCCCATGCACCGGCCGCATGACGCACCAGACTGTTAACGAAACCACTCTACCAAAGGCCTTGCGGGCACCCCAAGCCGATTTGTTCTATCTGAGAAAAAGCGGCCAAAAATGACTTGATTTTTTCATTTTCAGGCCTATATTGATATTCCCCGATGAGGTTTGCAGGGGAATGCAGGTTCGATGTGTGCAGTTCTACTTTCACAGGGAGAACACCATGAAATGGGTCGATGTCAATCGCATTGCCAAGCCGCACAGTATCAAACCCGGTCGCCTTTCAAAAACCGAGTTGCTCGGAACAATCCAAACTGACGAAGGTAATTTCCCCCTGCTTTGCTACCGCCGATAGCGGTAAGTGCAATCGGGGTGGTTGCCTTGAGCGTGAAGATGGTCCGGATGCAACTCATCACAAAGGAGAGCTATCATGAATTTAGTCAAATGGGATCCCTTCCGGGAACTGGAAGATGTCACTGATCGCTTGAATCGTATATTTGGCCGTTCCGCCATTCGCACCGAAACCAGCCCAAAAATGCTGGGGATGGCTGACTGGTCGCCCTCCGTCGATATCAGCGAGACGGACACGGAATATCTGATCAAGGGCGAAATTCCAGGAGTGAAAAAGGAAGATGTCAAAGTCACCCTTGAAGGTGGCATGCTTACCCTGCAGGGCGAGCGCAAGATGGAGAAGGAAGAAAAAGGCAAGAAGTTCCACCGCGTAGAATGTTCTTATGGCAGCTTCATGCGCAGTTTCCGTGTGCCCGAAGATGCCGACGAGAGCAAGGTGAAGGCCGAATTCAAGGACGGCATGATCAGCGTCACGCTGCCCAAAACTGCGAAGGCCGCAACACCCAAGGCCATCAATGTCACGGTGACCTGAGCGACTTACAACATAAGTAGCCGGTGCTCCCGTTCAAATGGAGCGGGAGCCTATCAATATCAGGAGGCTATCATGACCATGCAATCACAAGGTTTTCACCCGATCCGCCGCGACCGGTTGTTGCAGGAAGCCATACACGACAGTTACAAAATCAAGGGGAAACTACACGAACCGACGTTCTGTCCGAACTGCGGCGCAGTGTTTCACAGCGGACGCTGGCAATGGCTGAGCAAACCCAAGGATGCACATCAAACGATTTGTCCGGCGTGCCAGCGGGTTCACGATCATTTTCCGGCTGGTTATGTGTCGCTAAGCGGCGAATTTTTTTCGGCACATGAACAAGAAATTCTGCGGTTGATACGGCATAGGGAAACCCAGGAAAAAGTAGAGCATCCGTTGCAACGCATCATGGATATCGAAAAAATTGCGCACGGCTTACAAGTGACGACCACCGACATCCATCTGGCACGCAGTATCGGAGTGGCGTTGCACCATGCCTACCAAGGTGAACTGGATTTCCGCTACAACACTGAACAAAATCTGCTGCGCGTCAGCTGGAGCCGCTAATGCGGCTTGCCATTTACGGCGGCACTCACCACAGGGGCGGCTTCATCTGCAAAATAAATCGCTGCCACGTCAATTCCTCACCCGGCTTATGGGTTAATTGATTGCCCGGCCTTATGGGAAACCGCCCCTGCTCCTTCGCAAAAAGTTCACCCGCTCAATCACGCCATCCACAACGCAGCTGCCGGTGGTGTAGAATGCATCGCGTTGAACATCCGCAAGGCGTACAGAGCAAATAAAAAAACACGCCCCCTGTCCAACGCTCAAGCCGGAAGCCATTTTCGTTTACATCTCATTCTGGGTAATCATGGTTGGACAACACATAGGTCGCTTCGAAATCCTGGCTGAACTCGGTAAAGGCGGGCAAGGCGCTGTCTACCTTGCCCGCGACCCGCAGCTCGACCGCCAGATCGCCATCAAGACCTTCCGCAACCTGGGCCACCGAGCCGAGCAGTTGACGCATGAGGCCCGCATCGTCAGCAAGCTGCAGCACCCCAATATTATCGCGCTATACGACAGTGGCGAACACCAGGGTTCACCTTATCTGGTTTATGCCTATATCGAAGGGCAAACTCTCGCCCAATTGCTGAAACAGGAAGGGATATTGCCGTTTGTGCGCGCAGCGGAAATAGCTTGCGGCGTATTGGAGGGTCTCGCTTATGCGCACTCGCAAGGCGTATCACATCTGGACATCAAACCCGCCAACATCATGATCTCTGGCAACGGCACGGCCATGATCATGGATTTTGGCTTGGCCAGAGCAAACAACGACCGGGAACAAGCATTGGATCCCACGCTCAGCGGAACACCGCGCTATATGGCTCCCGAGGCGATAGCGGGAAAACAGAGCGATTTCCAGTCGGATATTTACTCTGTCGGCGCCATGCTCTATGAAATGGTGACGGGAAAATTTGCCGTGGATGGCGATAACATATTCGAAGTCTTGAATCGTGCAGCAAATGAGAAAATCTCCGCGCCGTCTACCCATAACGAGCAGATAGATGAAAAACTGGAGGCCATCATCCTCAAGGCCGTGGCAAGCAATCCGGAGGAACGGTACCCTAGCGCGTCAGCGATGAGGCAGGCCTTGCAGGATTATCTCGGCGAAACACGGGAAGCTCTCTCAGCCTCAAGCGGAGCGCACAATAGCACAGTGGAATTTCTGCTCCGCCGCATGCGCAGCAAGAGCGACTTCCCTGCGCTATCCAATATCATTTCCGAGATCAACAAGATTGTATCTTCTGATTCAGCAAGCAGCAGCCAGCTGTCGCGCACTATCCTGCAGGATTTCGCGCTGACCAACAAATTGCTGAAGCTGGTCAATACCGCGTCTTACGGACAGTTCGGCGGGACGATCAACACCATCTCAAAAGCCGTGGTAATTCTTGGCTTCGAAACCGTACGCAACATTGCGATGACGCTGATCCTGCTGGAATTCATGCAAAACAAGGCGCAAGCAATACAACTCAAAGACAACGTCATACAGGCAGTTTTCGCCGGCATTGTGGCCGCGCAATTGTCGGTAGGGCGCGACATTCGCGACGCCGAAGAAATAATGGTCTGCTCGATGTTCCATAATCTGGGCAGGATACTGGTCACCTTTTATTTTTTTGACGAGAGCCAGGAAATTTCCCGCCTGATTGAACAGGGCATCAGCGAAGAAAGCGCGGCCATTAAAGTGCTGGGTATTACACTCCATGAACTTGGCCTCGGGGTGGCACAAAGCTGGAACTTTCCGCCTCGCTTGTTAGCCGGGATGCGCAAACTGTCCGGCGATAAAATTCGCCCGGCCCATAGCGACCTGGACTTCCTGACCGTCACGGTTAATCTTGCGCATGAATTGTGTGTCATTGCGGGTTCTGATACGGCAGAAAACAAACACCAGTCGCTGGGCAAACTGGTCAAACGCTACGAGAGCGCAATCAAGATCAGCGAACGGGACTTGTCCGGCTCTCTCGATATCGGACTGAAAGAATTAGCCCTCCGCGCCGGGGTGCTGGGAATTGGCACAAGCAAGAGTCCGTTATTGGCCAGGATACGCAAGTGGTGTGGACATGCGCAGGACGATCAGCCCGAGCTAGCGCTGGAAGCCGCCGATTCGAGCCTGGGGTTTAACGATTTGACCAATCTGGACCAGCTTGCAAAACCACAAGACCAGGAACTGGACGCCAATGGTCGCCCGCTCAACCCTGAAGCCATCCTGGGCTCCGGCATCCAGGATGTGACCACTTCGCTGGTAAGCGACTTTAACCTGAACGATGTATTGCAGATGGTATTGGAGACAATTTATCGCGGCATGGGATTTAACCACGCGCTTATTTTGATCCGCGACAACAAACAGAATGCCATGGTTGCGCGATTCGGCTTCGGCGAAGGCGTGGAAGCGGTGATACCGCGTTTTCGCTTCCCTTTAACCTTCGTACCGGACGTATTTCACCTGTCGATCCAGAAAGGTTTGGATATCGCGATGGAGGATATCAACGCGCCAAACATCGCAGACAAGATTCCCGATTGGTACAGGACCTCTATCAATGCGCCCTGCTTCATGCTATTGCCCATCATGATAAAAGAAAAAGCCATCGGGATGTTCTATGCAGACATGCTGAAGCCCAATGCGCTTAACATGTCGCAACAACAACTGTCATTGTTGCGCACGTTGCGCAACCAGGCCGTACTGGCAATCAAGCAGAAGACTTAAACTGGAGATCATCCGCGACAAACGAGCGAATAGTGTTATTCCTCGCTCAAATGCGGTAAAAAATCTTCCGCCGGCTCACCCGTCTCCGGGTCTATCCAGTTGGCGATGCCGATTTCAGCCTCGGCCTCTTCCACTGACTCTCCCTCTTCATAGCCATCCTCGATTTGGCCGTCCATATCCTGCAATGCGGCAAATTTCGTTGTGAAAGGGCCATACAGCTTTTTGGTCAGCATATCCTGCCAATAAAATCCATCTGGCCGCTCGATCACTTGCGATGGTTCGTTTTCCGGCGGGTTGAACGTATTAAGCGTAGTCATCTTTATCTCCAAAGTGCATAGCGTGCAGGCCGGTCAACCCGTTTAACGCCATTTTTAAAGTTTGATAAAATGCTCCCGGTAATGCTTCATTTCATTGATAGACTCGTATATGTCGGCCAGCGCCTCATGCTTGCCGTGCTTTTTAACACCTTGCGCCATTTCCGGTTTCCAGCGCTTGGCTAATTCCTTGAGCGTGCTGACGTCGAGATTGCGATAGTGGAAATAATCCTCCAGTTTCGGCATCCACCGCGCAAGGAAACGCCTGTCCTGACAGATTGAATTTCCGCACATCGGCGAAGTCCGGGTCGGCACATACTCTTTGAGAAATTCTAACATTTTCGCCTCAACCAGGGCTTCATCCAGCGTGGAGGCTTTCACCTTGTCGATCAGGCCGGATTTGGCATGAGTGGATTTATTCCAGGCATCCATACCATCCAGCACGCTGTCCGGCTGATGGACGACCAGCACCGGAGCCTCGGCGATTGTTTCCAGATTATTGTCGGTAATAACCAGCGCGATTTCAATCACGCGATCGGTGTCCGGAGACAAGCCGGTCATTTCCATATCTATCCAGATAAGGTAGTTTTGGTTTTGTGCCATAATTCGCCCAGTTGTTATTAAACAGATTTAATTTAAATTTAACGCGCTGTTATTGAACAGCAAGGCGTGTATTGTGTCACAACCACGCCCATTGCAAACACTGAAATAACACTCCCATGACTGCTACGCAATTCACTTTTATTTTTATCGCCGCCTTGGCCCTGACCACACTGGTCAAGCTGTGGCTGGCACGCCGCCATCTGGCGCATATTGCCGCGCATCGGGCCGCCGTGCCCGAAGCGTTCAAGGAAAAAGTCCGGCTGGACGAACACCAGAAGGCGGCCGACTACACTGCCGCAAAAACACGCTCCGACATGCTGGGAACACTGTTCGATGCCGCCTTGTTGCTGGGATTTACGCTGGGAGGTGGCATCCAATTTATCGCCGAATTGAGCAACAGCTGGTTCAGCGCGCCGATTGCCCAAGGCATGGCTTTGATCGCGATGATTTTGTTGCTGCACTCGTTACTGGAAGCCCCGTTCAACCTGTACCGCACCTTCGTCATCGAGGCACGTTTCGGTTTCAATAAAATGACCCTTGCGCTGTATCTGATAGACGCGCTGAAAACCCTGCTGATCGGGTCTATCCTGGGTTTGCCGCTGCTGTTCGGCGTATTGTGGCTGATGGGGCGCATGGGCGCATACTGGTGGTTATACGTGTGGCTGGTGTGGGTATCGTTCAATCTGCTGGTATTATTTATCTACCCATCGTTCATCGCTCCCCTGTTCAACAAATTTTCGCCGATGCAGGATGAAGCGATGCAATCTCGCATCGAAACCCTGCTCAGCCGCTGCGGCTTTACCGCGCAGGGCTTGTTCGTAATGGACGGCTCAAAGCGCAGTTCGCATGGCAACGCTTACTTCACCGGCTTCGGCAAAACCAAGCGGATTGTTTTTTTCGACACGCTGCTCGAACGCCTGAGCATCAATGAAGTCGAGGCAGTGTTGGCACATGAGCTCGGCCATTTCAAACACCGCCATGTGGTGAAACGCATCGCGGCAACCTTCGCACTCAGCCTGGGTTTCCTGTGGCTGCTCGGCCTGCTGATGCAAACCTCCTGGTTCTATCAGGGGCTGGGCGTCAGCACCGCAGGACAGACTCCCTCCGCCGCGCTCGCTTTGCTGCTGTTTTTCATGGTGTTGCCGGTATTCAGCTTTCTGCTGGGGCCGATCATGTCGGCTTATTCGCGCAAACACGAATTCGAGGCCGATGCTTACGCTGCCAAGCAAACCGACGCTGCCGACCTGGTCAACGCGCTGGTCAAGCTGTATCAGGACAACGCCGCAACACTGACACCAGATCCGCTGTATTCTACGTTCTACGATTCGCACCCGCCGGCTATGGTGCGCATTTCCCATCTGCAAACCCGATAAGGAGGACACATGAAACTGATCACTGCTATTATTTTCCCCGCCATGCTGCTCGGCGCCGCGACATCCGCGTTGGCCAATCCTTTCGAGACCGGCAATGCGCTCACCGGGCAAAAAATATTCGATGAGCACAAATGCAACAGCTGCCATGACAAAATCATGGCGGGCGACGGCAACAAAATTTTCACCCGCATCACGCGCAAGGTAAATACGCCAGACGCATTGATCGGCCAGATCGGCATGTGCAGCGGCAATGTCAACGCACACTTCAGCAACCAGGAAACACAGGATCTGGCCGCCTATCTCAACCGATATTACAAATTCAAGTGAGCCATATCATGAGCACGGTATGTGACTTGACCAACAAGAACTGCAAACCCTGTGAAGGCGGAGTGCCTCCGCTGTCTAATGCTGAAGCTGATGGATTGATGCAACAGCTCAAGGACTGGCAACGCTACGATCACCTGATCAGCAAAACTTACCATTTCAAGGACTATTATCAGACCATGGCGTTCGTGAACGCGATTGCATGGCTGTCGCATCGCGAGGATCACCACCCCGACCTCACCGTCACCTACAACAGTTGCCAGGTGGAATACACCACCCACGCGATCCACGGCCTGTCGGAAAACGATTTCATCTGCGCCGCGAAAGTGGATGCGCTGTTCAAGATTTGAGCAATATTCTGCATGGCCAGATTATCGGGGCATTCGGCCGCCAATACCTGGTGCGGCTGGATGACGGCAGCGAAATAGCCTGCCTGACACGCGGCAAAAAAAGCGAAGTGGCGTGCGGCGATGTGGTGGCCATTCAGCGCACCGCACACGCTTCGACCGAAAACGGCGCACAAGGCGTGATTGAACGCGTCGCGCCGCGCCTGTCGCTGCTGCATCGCTCCGATGCCTTCCGCGAAAAACTCATCGCCGCGAACGTCACGCAAATAATTGTGGTGGTTGCCGCAGAACCCTCGTTCAGCGACGAGTTGCTGGCACGTTGCCTGGTCGCGGCGTTCGACCAGAAACTCGACGTGCTGATCGTGCTGAACAAATGCGATCTGCCTGAAGCCGCAGCTCCCGCGCGCAAGCGCCTCATCCCTTATTCAAATATCGGCTATCGCGTACTGGAGCTCAGCGCGAAACAGGACGTGTCTGCGTTGCGCCCCTACCTCGCCAACCACACCAGCGTGCTGGTCGGCCAATCCGGCATGGGCAAATCCACGCTGATCAACGCGCTGCTGCCAGACGCGCAAGCCGCCACCCGCGAAATCTCTGCCGCACTGGATTCAGGCAAACACACCACCACCCATGCGCGGCTGTACCGGATAGACCAGACCAGCGGCCTGATCGACTGCCCCGGCGTGCAGGCATTCGGCCTGCACCACCTGAGTTTCGGCGGCATAGAACAGGGCTTCGTGGAATTTGCACAATATCTCGGCCAATGCCGCTTCCACAATTGCCGCCATGCGCATGAACCCGGCTGCGCATTGCGCAATGCGGTTGCGGAAGGAAAGATCGACGCACGCCGCCTGGATTTGTTTTTGCAGATCGCCGCAAACAAGGCGTAGGCATTGATACCATTGTCAAACTGACAGGGGCGGCTCATCCATCAGCGCGATCTGCTCGCGCAGTTCCAGGATGCGGTCCTGCCAGTAGCGTTGCGTATTGAACCATGGAAAGGCGACCGCAAAGGCCGGATCATCCCAGCGCCGTGCGATCCATGCAGCATAATGGATCAGGCGCAACGTGCGTAACGCCTCGATCAAGTGCAATTCGCGCGGATCAAAATCGTAGAAATCTTCGTAGCCCGCCAGCAGGTCGGATAACTGCCGCGTCATCTCGGCACGCTCGCCAGACAGCAGCATCCACAAATCCTGCACCGCCGGCCCCATGCGGCTGTCGTCGAAATCCACGAAATGCGGCCCCTCTTCCGTCCACAGCACGTTGCCGACGTGGCAGTCGCCATGCAGGCGTAACTTTTTCACATCGCCGTGACTGAAATGGGCACGATCGTAACAACGCCGCACGCCTTCCAGCGCCTGCGCGACCACGCCGCGATAGACCTCGACCAATTCTGCCGGAATGAAATCGTGCGCCAATAAATAAGTACTCGGCTCCACACCGAAGCTTTCGAAGTCCAGCGCGGGACGATGCCGATAAGGCTCCAGCGCGCCGATGGCATGAATGCGGCCCAGGAAGCGCCCCATCCATTCCAGCGTGTCGCGGTTGTCCAGTTCCGGTGCGCGACCGCCTTGTTTGGTGAACACGGAAAAACGAAAACCGTTGAACGCGTGCAGCGTACGCCCATGGATTTCCAGTGCGGGCACCACAGGTATCTCGCGCTCGGCCAGCATAGCGACAAACGCGTGCTCTTCCAGAATCTGCACATCGCTCCAGCGTGCGGGACGGTAAAACTTGGCGATCATGGGCGGAGCGTCTTCGATGCCCGCCTGATAGACGCGATTCTCATAACTGTTGAGCGCCAGCAAACGGCCATCGCTACGCAAGCCTATGCTGTCCAACGCATCGAGCACGGCATCGGGAGTGAGAGCGGTAAAAGGTTGAATGTGCATGGACGGGATTGTACGGCAGCAATGTCAAAGTTGGGCTTATACCTGGCAAGTTTTCCTCATTTGCTGCACCCGGCTTGGACGCGTGCAGCTTCGTCGTATCGTTTGGTCTTGCTATATACCCATGACAATAGGCAATAAACTTGCTGGTCTGCCTGCTGGTACGTCAATGCCTTGCGCAACATGGCTTCTGCTGCAATGATATCTCCGGAACCAAGCAAGGCCATTCCCAGATTCTTGTATGCCACACCGCGCAATGCTCCCTCCAGGTTCGGCGACTCCGCAGCTGCGAGCAAATGGATTCTGGCCTGGGCAAATTTACCCGCATCCAGCATCCATAACCCCGCACGATAGCGCACCGATATATCATCGGGAAAGCGCTCAATGAGGAACTGCCATTCCATTTCCAGCAAATCCCTGCGCATGTCCCAAAAATTATTGATGGGCGAATTCCACTTTGCCTCTACTGGTTTTTGATGGAGAGCCAGTCCCAGATTCCACAACTTTTCCATTGCTGGTCCGGGATTGCCGGTCTTTATCGTCTCGACACGTAAAACATAGTCAGCATCTATCATCGCAATCACGCCGCTTCGAAACTCAGGAATGCTGATAGTTTGTGCGGTCTGCAAGGCTTCATTAAACTTGAATTCGCGCAATTGGAAGCCGAAAATTTTATATATGGCCGGGAAATAGAATCCCGGCGATGCACTCAGATCGGCCTCTACCAAAACTTCAAAGCTTTGCCAGTCTCGTGGTCGTTGCACCGTCTGATATCCCCAGGACAACGCTATGACCAACAACAATGCCGCGCGCGGCATCACGCTGACACGCCAAGCGAGCGCCACCAACAACAGCACTGCCGGCCAGGTAGCGAGCACAATAAAACGATCTGAAACCAGCGATGGCACGGCGTAAGGTACCAGTTGCAGCGAGGGCAAACAGAGCAGAAAATAGACTACTACAGCAAATCCTTCTAACGAACGTTTGCGCAACAGCACTACCGCTCCCGCAACAGCGGCTGACAAAACCGTCACACCGATTCCGACCATCAGGGGCAAATTGGGATCTTCGAATACGGGATAAAAGAAATGCCGGCTTTCCGGGCTGACAGACAGGCGCGCCAGCCAGCCCAATACCGCCAAGGTGCGCACCACCGCCTCAATGCCGAAATACATGGGGATTTTCGAGGTGATAATGGTCGCAAAAACAATCGCGACACACACAGCCAACATTAAGCTGGAGAGGGGCCACAGCAACATGGTGCGGCGGCGATTAATCACCGGGATGTCTCGCCAATAACCCAGCCAGATAATGGCCATCACAGGGGCTATCGCAATGGCTGTCGCCTTTGACAACATCGCTGCCAACAACGCAAACAAAGCTGCAATTGCATAACGCGAGGAAAGCCCTTGTTCACGTTTGGCATGAATGGCAAGCCAGATCGCCAACAGCGAAAGCAAAGTTGAAAGTATATCTTTACGGGCAGCAATCCACACCACCGCTTCCGCATGCGAAGGATGAAGCGCAAACAATGCGGTAACGGCTGCTGCTGCCCATGGCGCGCTCGCGGCATCTGCCGCACGGAAATAGCGCCATATGCTCAAGGTCACGGCATAAACCAGCGGCAGGCAAAACAGGTACAGCAAAATGTTGTGTATCCGAAGTTCCGACGGGTTCAGTCCAAACAGCGTCATGTCGAACCAATAAGAAAGTTCACGCAACGGCAAAAATTCGGACATGCCGTTATATGGTTCGGCAAACAACCGCCACAACTCGGTCAGGCGTAATTCAGACAGTTTGGTGTTGGTGCTGATGTAATCGATATCGTCAAAAACAAACGGGTAGCGCAGTGCCTGAAGATAAGCAGCAACAGCAAATGCCGCGCCGAAGAATCCCAGCAGCCAGGCTGGGAAATATTGCTTACACGATAAGGGGTTCATTGATATAGAAAGGACGCATCACCCGAGCAAGCTCGCCAGCGTCAACAGCAACAACATAATCAGCCAGAACACCACCGAGCGCCACACCAATCCGATCGCACTTTGCATGAAGTCGGCGTCGGCATCGTCACCGATTCCCAATTCCACCCGGTCTTCCAGCATGCCGCCCTGCGGTATCGGCATGCCCAAGCGCACGCCTAATGCACCCGCACCGCTGGCCAGCAAGATGCCCGCATCCGGGTCCGGCCAGCTGGCCGCCTGGGTGCGCCAGCAATACGCGGTGTCTTCAAAGTTACCGACAATGGCAAATGTCATCGCCGTCAAACGGACCGGCAGCCATTCGAGGACATGGAAGGCTTGCCGCGCGAAACCGCCAAATTCGCCGAATTCCTCCCCATGCTCTTCGTCCCAACGAGCGCGCAGGAACTGCCCCAGGCGATACAGCAGCGCACCCGCCGCGCCGCCCAAACCCAACACGCTGAACAGCACGAACCATACGATCACGCCGAACACGTTGCGATGCGATGCGATCAGCGCCTGTTCGATCGTGACACGCGCAACTTCCGCGGCATTCAATTCATGCGCGGGCATTCCGCGCCAGCGTGACAACAGGCCGCGTGCCTCATCCAGCCGGTTGGCCTGCAACGCGCGATGAATGCCGGTGAAATAATGGCTGAATTGGCGGAAACCCATCGTGAGGTACAGCACCAGCACATTAAATGCCCAGGCAAAAACAGGATGTATGGAATGCAGCAGCCAATACGCCCCCGCCACGGCAGCCAGCAAAGGCAATACCGCAGCCAGCCAGGCAACTTTGCCATGCTCATGTTGCCCGGCATTAAAGTGGTGCTGAAAAAAATTAACGTAGCTGGACAACCAGCCGTACAGGTATTTGCGCGAAGCAAGCGGATGGACTTGCTCGATCAATAGCGCGGCGATCAAGGCAAACAAACTCATGCCGGCACCCCAAGCAAAGCTGCACAGCCTGCCGCTTGCCCAATCCGTTCTTTTGCAGTGCAGGACACCTGCATATCATGGCCCCAGATAATCAACAGTGGCGATTGTATGCCAACAACAGGGGTTGCGAACACACAGATTGGTTTCCACACGATTGCCCAAGGTTGCGTGCATACCGTTGCTCGCATATCTCTGTCGTCAAGCGCGGCGACCTGCTAAAATGCTCAACTTTCAACGCATTTCAAACCACACATCCATGCAACCTATATCTGAATCCATGACCCCGGCGGAGCGCCGCGCCAGCACCGGTTTGGCCAGCATCTATGGGCTGCGCATGCTGGGGCTGTTCATCATCCTGCCGGTATTCGCTCTCTATGCCGAACATCTGCCCGGCGGCCAAAGCCATCTATTGATGGGCATCGCCCTCGGTGCATACGGTTTGACCCAGGCGATCCTGCAAATCCCGGCGGGTTGGCTTTCCGACCGTTACGGGCGCAAGCCGGTGATCTACGCCAGCTTGATTTTATTCGCGCTGGGTAGCTTCATCGCCGCCTCGGCGGACAACATCTACTGGGTGATCGCCGGGCGCGTGGTGCAGGGCGCGGGCGCGCTGAACGCAGCAGTGATGGCGCTCACCGCCGACCTGACCCGCGAAGAGCATCGCACCAAGGCGATGGCGATGATAGGCATCACCATCGGCATCACCTTTTCCATTTCGATGGTGTTGTCGCCGCTGCTCAACAGCGTGATCGGCGTGCCCGGTATCTTCGCGCTGACCGGCGTGCTGGCCTTGCTGGCGATAGGAGTGGTGAAATGGGTAATCCCAGATCCGGCCATCACGCGCTTTCACAGCGACACCGAAGCGAGCTGGGGGCATTTTGCCGAAGTGCTGCACAATAGGGAATTGTTGCGTCTCGATTTCGGCATCTTCTCGCTGCACGCGATCCTGATGTCGGTGTTCATGCAAGTGCCGTTCGTGCTCAAGCGCGACGGGCTGGAGGTGGGACAACATTGGTACGTTTATTTGCCGGTGATGCTGGTCGCGTTCGCGCTGATGGTTCCGCCGATTATCATCGCGGAGAAAAAAGCCAAGATGAAACAGATATTCATGGTGGCGATCTTTCTGGCGATGGCCGGACAAGCGCTGTTGATGGTCGTCCAGAACAGCTTATGGGGCGTGGCCATCGCGTTGCTGGTGTTCTTCACCGCGTTCAACGTGCTGGAAGCGACGCTGCCTTCGATGATCAGCAAGATCGCGCCACTTTCCGCCAAGGGCACCGCGATGGGCGTATACAGCAGCGTGCAGTTTCTGGGCGCGTTCTTCGGTGCAGCCGCAGGCGGCGCGCTGATGCAATATGTCGGCGGCAATGCGGTTTTCGTTTTCGCTATCGTGTTGCTGCTGGTGTGGCTGGTCGTTGCCTCAGGGATGAATCCCCCGGCTGCGGTGAGCACCAAGCTATATCATCTGGACGATATCGATGAGGCGGCTGCGCTTGAATTGCAAAAGAAGCTCGCGCAACTGCAAGGCGTTCGCGAAGTGATGGTGATCGCTGCAGAAAATATCGCCTGCCTCAAGGTGGACATGCAGGGATTTGACAAAGATGCGGTGGAACAACTCGTGACGATTACCCCTCCCCAATCCTCCCCGCAAGCGTAGCACCAAAGGTAGGCAATCCACTGTTCAGCAAGCTGAACGTGGAATTGACACAGGGAGCAAGCGTGAGAAACATAAAACCAGAAAGGAGAGCAACATGTCGGTGAACAAAGTAATACTGATAGGCCGCCTCGGCAAAGACCCGGAGACCCGTTACATGACCAACGGCGAAGCGGTAACCAACGCCACGCTGGCCACTTCCGAAAACTGGAAGGACAAGAGCGGCGAGAAGCAGGAAAAAACCGAATGGCATAACCTGGTGTTCTACCGGCGGCTGGCCGAAATCGCCGGGGAATACCTGAAAAAAGGCTCGCAGATCTATGTCGAAGGCAAGCTGCAGACCCGCAAGTGGCAAACCAAGGAAGGCCAGGATCGCTACACTACGGAAATCATCGTCAACGAAATGACCATGCTGGGCGGAAAATCCACAGGCGGAAGCTTTGAAGTGGTGGAAAACGATCGCAACGAGGCGTCGAGTTCGCGGCCAAACAAACCCGCTGCCTCGTCCGGCGGCGGCAAGCCAGCGCCTGCTACACCATCGGCAGGTTCAGCACAGGGGCGCAGCTTCGATAACTTCGACGACGATATTCCATTCTAAAATAAAGTTGCGCGACCATCACTGCGCACTGAGCGCTTGTGTAGCGTTGCACTGTTGATTAAACTTAATAAAGTTATCAAGCAAGTCCTTTGTGGGAGCAGCTTTAGCCGCGATGCGGACAGTAAACTCGAGCGACCAATCGCGGCTAAAGCCGCTCCCACTTGAGTTAAGTTCCAAACAGAATGAACACTACACTAGCTGGATGGGGTTGTTCCCACACCCCAACCTTTCTCCCAAAGCAAGGTGGACTGCTCTATTTGACATCAGGATATCTTTTTTAAAAGTACACTGGAACTGCCCGTGTAAAGTAACGAGTTCCCGCCAATAATGCTAAGCTGCGGCCAAAAGGCTTTCATATGGGATATGCAACCCGTCGTGCAGCCGTTTCACCATTTGCAAACTGAGCCGACGCTTATGGTTCAGCACTTCGGAAACACGACCACTGGAACCAATAAAGGGCTCAAGGTCTTTGGCGGTGAGTCCTTGTTGCTCCATTCTGAACTTGATCGCCTCGACTGGATCAGCCACATTTATCGGGTAATGCTTGTAGTGGTCATAGGCTTCGATCAGCGTCACAAGGATTTCCATTTCATCCGCCTCTGGCGTTCCATCTTGAGCCTGAAACCCCAGCTCTAGCCGCTTGAACGCGGCGCGTAAATCTTCATCGTTTCGGATCGGCTTAATATTCATTGACGTTCTCCACGTTGATTTTGTCATACTGCGCATGGGTTCCAACGAACTTCATCCACGCAATCCCGGCCCGATATTGCATCTCTACGACCAAGCGATACTTGTTAGCGGCGATAATTATTCACAACGCCATAGCGACGCTTGTGCAACAGCTCTCCACGGAGTGAGACTACCCAAAATCGTCAGTAAAATGACAAATATAGGCACAATAAGTGCGTTAACAGAATACTACGTTTTTAATATGTTATTCAATAACAATGTATTGCGATATTGGCATGGCTATTGCTGCATAACTCCCCAACACACGCGGCTGTGTGTTCAACTCAAAAAGGAGCTTTACAACATGAAAAACATCCAAAAAGGTTTTACCCTGATCGAATTGATGATCGTCGTGGC